>NZ_JAPJQF010000002.1:67342-68572 GCF_030825285.1 Anaerotruncus massiliensis (ex Togo et al. 2026) | reverse complement strand
GCCGCCCGTGCCGGAGGGAACCCGCATACCGGTTTCGCGGCCCAACCCGATCTCCGTCTTCTCATCAGCTCTCTTTGGAATCTCTCAAGACGTTTCGTTCGTGTTTTGACCCCGCCACGGCTCCGTCTCACGGGCCGCGAATGCGGGGAGGGCGCGCGGCCGGCCTGATCAAAGTCTTTGGGCGCTTTCTTCAGAAAGCGCAAAAACGAACGCCCGGCTTGACGTCGGGCGTTTGGCTTTTCCGTCCTCCCGCGAAAGCGCAAAAAAGGATCCCCCGGCTGACGCCGGGAGATCCTTTTTTCCGTCCTTCTCAGGCAGCCGCCGAGCTTTTGCCGGCCAGCTTCTGGAAGTCGATAAATTTGACGAGGAGGGCGACGACGACGGAGGTGGTGATCATCTCGCCGATCATGATGGGGCCGTTGACGGTGAGGGAATAGATCCACACAGGGGTACCCTCGGGGGCGTAGCTTCCCCAGACGATGATGCCGGAGAGGAAGCTGCAAAAGAAGCGGCAGAAGACGACGACGATCGAGCCGGCCGCAGCACCGAGGGGCTTCTTTTGAAAGCGGCGGGCGACGGGGCCCGCGAGGCCGAGGACGCCGAAGGCGACCACATAGTCGAGCAGGATGAGGGCGACGAACATGCCGAAGGACTGGACCGGCGGCGGATAGAAGCCCTCGAGCATCTGGAGCAGCGAATAGGCGAAGGAGGTGAAGAGCGCCCACCGGGTATCGTACATGAGCGAAATGATGATAATCGGGGCCATGCTCGCGGCGGTGATCGAGCCGCCGTTCGGGAAGTGGTAGAACTTGATCATCGAAAGCAGCAGCGCGAGCGCCAGCATCAGGGCGCTGTGGGTCAGTTTGCGGGTGGTTGGCTTCATGGTGGTTTCCCCTTTCCACTTGTTTTTTCCAAACAAAAACGCCACAGATAATCCCTGCGGCGTAAAAGGAGAAACGCTCTTCCTACGCTGGCATTACCCAGATCAGGTTTTCGGGTCAGCGCGGCAATACGCACTATCTCAGCCGGCTTGACGCCAGCCCCCCGTTACGTGGCTTATTCTGTTTGCGGTATTTATTATACACCATCCGGTCCGGTTTGTAAAGCCCGAGGAAAACAAAACGGACGGGGACGGGCATACGCCCGTCCCCCACCGCTCTAAAAAGACAATCTTTAAAATAACAATGACAGAGTCAATGCTGGGTATATAAAACATATCACTCTTCCTAC
>NZ_JAPJQF010000002.1:0-67332 GCF_030825285.1 Anaerotruncus massiliensis (ex Togo et al. 2026) | reverse complement strand
GGGGCTGGTTTTGTTTTACTTCGTTTATTTCTTCCTGCCGGTCTTTGTTATTAAGCTCTACTAACCTAGGGATTCGGGGCGGGCGCAGAACCCCGCCCCCGTCCGCTCTAATCAGCCTCTTTGTAAAATTACTTGGAGAGCTTCTTGGTGACCATGGTGCCGGCAGCCGCCAGGGAGGCGATCGCAGCCATGACAGCGACATTGATCATGTCGTTGGCACCGGTGGTCGGGTTGTTCTTGTCGGTGTTCTCTTCCTTGTCGGAGCTGGAGGAGTTGTCGTTGTCGACCTCGGTCACGACGGTGCCATCCTTGATGAGCTCGTTGGTGACGAGGAAGTTGTCCAGCTTGTTGGTGCGGAAGGAGAGGGTGTTCTCATCCGCGTCGAAGGTCGCGTTGATGCGGTAGAGCTTGCCATCCGCATAGCGGTAGGTGTACATCTTGTCGAAGTCGTCGACAATGTCGTCAACGTCGAGAGAGAGCTTACCGGTGCCGGAGAAGGTCGGCTTGGCGCCGAAGGTGAAGAATTTGAAATCCTGATCCGGGAACTTCGAGAGAACTTCCTTGATACCCGCGTTGGAGTGGGTCAGGTTCTTGGTGGACTCATCGCTCACGTTGACGGTGAACTCCCAGCCGTTGCCCGCGAGGGTGACGTTCTTGTAGTCGTTGATCTTCGCGATCTTGTTGAACTGGGAAGCGGTGATGACCGGGTTGCTGTTGTCGATTTCGACAGTGTCGCCCTTGTCGAGGCTGTCGATGTAGTCGCCGCCCATTTCCTCATAGCCGTACTGGAATTTGACTTCCTGGCTGAAGACCGGCAGGGTGGTGGACTTCGGGGTCAGCTTGACGTTGTACTTGATATCGACAGGCTTGGTGGTCATGGTGTCGCGGGACTCAACGTACAGGTAGTACTGGCCCTTGTGCTCCTCGATCTCGAAGCGGCTCATACCCTTGGTGGAAACCTTGGAGTAGCGGAACTTGAAATCCTTGATGTTTTCGTCGGTGATCTTGACAGACTTGCCGCCGACGATCATGGAAACCGGGAACTTGTACTCGGTGCCGGGCTCGAGGATATCGTCGCCCAGGACAACGCCGTCTTCGTCGGCGCCGATCGCAATGCCGGTCGCATCCTTGAAGTCAACGTCGGTCACGACATCGGAAGAAGTCGCATCAGAGGAAGTCTCGGAAGAGGAAGCCTCGGAAGAGGACACTTCGGAAGAAGAAGCCTCAGAGGAGCTTTCCTCGGTAGAGGACTCGGACGAGGATTCTTCGGAAGACGAAGAGCTCGTGGGATCCTCCAGGGTGGTGATGTCATCAGCCAGAGCGGTCACGCCGATCGACAGAGTCGTAGCGGCTGCAAGCATCATAGCAAGCACTTTTTTCATGGTATTGGGTTCCTCCTGAAAAATAGTTTCGATCCTCCGGCTCAGCACATCCGAGCCGCTTGGAACGAGACTGAGTATATCCGAGAATCAAGCACTTTTCAAGAGGTTTTTGTTACCAAATTGTAATAATTATCGTGCATATTGCACATCAAACCGCATATAATAATTTCATTTTTTGATTTTTTCAGCAATTTCTAGATATTAGTTATGCAAAATGGAAGCGCAAATGCAGGATTTCTGTCAATCCCATGCAACCGTCGCGCATATCCGCCGCAAAAACGGAGATGCGGCAAAATTTGCCGCGTGCAAACGCGGAAAATCGAATGCGCAATGCCGTTTGGTTCCCGAAAACCGAAAACGCAAATGCCTTTGCCCACGCGGCCGGACAAAATCGCCGGCGGCCGATTCCGGCCGCCGGCGATGTTACAGTCTTTCTTTCATACGCGCACGCGCGCGAATCCTTATCTGCGTTTTCTCGTAAGCGCGAACGCCGTCGCGGAAGCCGCCGCGAGCATGACCGCAACGCCGACGGCGTCGTGGGAGCCGGTCGGCGCGGGCGCGGGTCCCGGCTTGGGCGCGGGGGGAGGGGTCTCCTCCGTCTTCTCGATCGGGGGGGCCTCTTCGATCCCGCCCCAGTCGAGCTCGAGGTCGCGGTCGGAGATCACATAGGTGCCGAGCGAACGCACGCGGATTTTCCATCCGTCGATGCCCGCCTCGGTGTCGTCCTCGTCCGCGTAGGTCATCCGGTCGGTCAGATCCTCGAGGTAGCCGTCGCTGTCGACCAGGTAGATGTGCACGTCGCGCGGGCGCACGTCGCGGTAACGGGAGCCGTACCAGTCGTAGCAGTCGTTCCACGGATTGTAGAGGGTCAGCGTCGCGCGGGAGGTCGAGTCGATCGACGGGCTCCCCACAAAGGTGCGGAAAAAGAGCTCCGCGTTGACCGGGTCGCCGTACTCCTCGTAGATGTCGCGGTCGATCTTCGTGGACAGCTTCGCGTAAAATTTGCGCGAATCGTCGTCCGCCTCAAACTCGAGGCAGGCCACGTCGTCGTCCGCGCCCCAGGAAATCGTGTTGCGTTCGTTGGAGACCGGGTTGAAAACGACGTTCTGTCCCGCCTCGATGTCGGCGTAGTCGCCGTCCTCCACGGGGTTGTCCACCCACAGCTCAAACCGCGTGTTCGCGATGTCGCCGCTCTCCCAGCGGTCGCCGTCGTCCGCGTGGCGCGCCTTGAAATAGACGTCGAAGGTGACCTTGCGCTCCTCCGTCCTGGTCGTTTCCTTGAGCTTGATCTCAATATAATTTTTCCGGCCGCTGCCGTCGAGGTTCTTGGTCACCAGCTTGACGGAATCGAGCAGGCTGCCGTTTTTGTCGCGGTCAAGGCGGAAATTGAACTCGCCGCTGTCGGCCAGCTCGTCCGCCGAAACCGTCCCCGCGCCACCGTGAAATTCGGTGTCGTCGCCGATTTCGATGTAGATTTTTTTGCCCGCGGGCACAAAGTCGGCCGACACCTTGTCGCCAAAGGCGAAATTGTAGTCGCCCACGACCGAATCGCCGTCCGCGTCATAGGCCTCCCCGGTGAGATGGGTATCCGTCGTGATGCTGTACGCCAGCGCGCACACGCCCGCGAAGCTCCCCGCGAGCACCGCCGCCATCAGCACTGCCAACATCTTTTTCATCGTCCAGTCCTCCCTCGCTGTCACGGATTCCGGGGCCTGTTTTTCTGTCGCCCCTCCGTGCCACCAGTGTACCACACGATAACCGTCTTTGCAAGATTTCGTGCAGAAGAACGGGAAAGCGAACCGCCCGGCACAAAGCCGGGCGTCCGTTTTGCGCTTTCTGAAGAAAGCGCCCAAAGACTTTGATCAGGCGAGCCGCCGCCCGCCCCGCATCCGCGGCCCGTGAGACAGGGTTATGGAGGGGCCGGTGTGAAACACGGGCGGCGTGTGCGGAAAGCCGCCGCGCCCCGCCTGCACCAAACGTTTTGAAGGATTCCAAAGGGAACTTTTAAAAAAGTTCCCTTTGGTCACAGTTCCATCATCGTCCGCGCACCCTTGCGGAAGGCGGCTTTATAACAATGCCAAGCAAAATGATTGTAAAGCCGATCCCGATGGTCAAGAGTGTCAAGGAACAAGCTCATCTGTTGATCGTCGAGAGAGTTGCGTAAACTTTTTTCCGCATCGCAGGGTTCCAGAAGCAATTCAAGCAGATATCGTTTTCTCTCCGAATACTCTTTTTTCAAAATCGAAGCCATTCCTACGCCTCCTTTCCCTTTGTCATACACAGTTTCCGTGTATGTGTCAATACACAGATTCTGTGTACATATAATAAAGGCAGGGGTGATGTGATGCGGTTGAGATTATACGATATCCGCGATGAGCACCATAAGCTGCAAAAAGAGCTTGCGGAGTATCTGCATTGTACACAGCAAACTTATTCGCGGTATGAGATCGGCGAGGTTGAGCCGCCCCTGTCCGTAATGGAAGCGCTTGCCTCCTATTATGGGACAAGCGTGGATTATTTGATGGGCCTTACAGACAGGCGCACCCCATATCCCCGCAACAAATAAAGGAAGGCATGACGGCACGTCATCCCTTCCTTTTTATTTTTTGCTTCTCTTCCGGCACGCGCGGCGCATCCGGCAGCCTGCCGCGTTCCGCCTGCATCAAAAGTTTTGAGGGGGTTCCTGGGGGAACTTTCTCGAAAGTTCCCCCAGGCCGGTGTTCGGGATGGCCTTCCGGTTCGCGTTCACGCTGATCTCGGGCGCTTCGGGCGGCGGGTCGGGGACCACCGAAACGTCCAGCGCCACGTCGGAGATGATATAACAGCCGAGGGTCCGGGTGCGGGTGCGCCAACCGTTGATCTCGTTGCCGTCCTCGTCATAGTCGAGATAGGTGAAGATGCCGGTGATGTCGCTGAGGGTTCCGTCCGCCTCCAACTGGTAGATATGGCACCCGGCGGGGTCGGGCTGGTAGTCCTCGTCCTCCCACGGATTATAGAGGATCAGCGTGGCGCGGGAGGTGGAGTCGGCCGCGAGCGCGCCGGTGAAGTCTCGGAAATAGAGGTCCGCGTCGGCCGGGTCGCCGTAAAGCCCGTAAATATCGGGATCGATCCGGGTGGAGAGCTTCGCGTAAAACTTGTCCGCGTCGTTGCTCGCGGAAAAGCTCACCGAGGCGATCCCCTCCCACTCGGCGGTATTTTTGTCATTCGAGACGGGGCGGTAAACGACCCCCTCCCCCGCTTCCAAATCGGCGTCGCCTCCCGACGCCTCCTCGCTCGCGATCCACAGGGTGAGGCGCAGCAGCGCATAGTCGCCCGTGCCGTAGCGGTCTCCGTCCTTGCGCGCGGAAAAGGTGAGGTCGGCCACCGCCTTCTGCTCCTCGACCGCCTCGCTCTCCGCGATCTCGATCCGCAGCCAGGAGCTGCGCGGGCCGTCCCCCAGCGATTTCTCGCCGTACTGCTTGATCTTCAGCAGGCTGCCGCCCGGGCCGCTCTTGTCCGCCTTGAGGCGGAACAGCCCGCTGTCCGCGAGCTCGTCGGCCGTCGCGGCCGCGCCCATCGCCTCCGCGGAAACGTCCCACAGCGCGGTCGTATCCGCCGAGCCGCTTTCGCCCAGGCAGAGGTAGACCGTCTGGCCGGGGGCCACTTCGAAGGTGTAATTGCCCGCGTCGCAGCTGGCGGGCCCGCTCGACGCGACCGCGACCCCATCTCCGTCGACAAGCTCCGCCTCGCCGCCGCGATTGAGTTGTACCGCGACCGAACCGTTGCCGGACGACGCGGCGCCGGCGGACGCGGTCCCGGCGGCCAGCGCAGCCAGCAGGGCCAGCAGCAGGCAGAGCAGACGTTTCATGTTGGGCTTCCTTTCCGAAAAATGCTTTTTCAGGCTTCTTTTCCTTATTATATCCCGGACGGATGGAAAAAGTCAACGGATTTTGTAACCAAATTGTAATCTTTTTCGCGGAATCTGTAACCAATCCGTAACTTTACTTCCATTTTCTAGGATATATTTTCCTGATTTATGAACTTCATGTAAACAAAAACAGGATGCGGCCGAATGGCCGCATCCTGTCCGATCCGCCTTGTTCGTCAGGAGAGCTTGATGTCGAGATAGGATTTTACGAGCGAGACGCACTTGTCCCAGCCGAGCACCGCGCTGTTGATGCACAGATCGTAATTGTCGGCGTTCTTCCAGTCGTTCCCGGTGAAGCAGCGGTAATAATCGCTGCGGCCCTTGTCGGTGCGCTGGATGAAGCGCCGCGCCTCCTCCGCGTCAAAATCGGGGTGAAGCTCGATCGTCTTTTCGATGCAGTAGTCGATCGGCGCGTGCACATAGATGCGCAGGACGTTGTCCAGGTCGCGCAGGATGAAGTCCGCGCAGCGCCCGACGATGACGCAGCTCTCCTTCTGCGCGAGGTCGCGGATGACCTTGGCCTGATAGTTCAGGAGGTTCTGCACGGAGGTGAAATCGGGACTCTCCGGCGGGAGCACCTCCCCGGTATAGAGCGGCTTCCCGGGCTTGATCAGCGGTTTCTTTTTGATCTTCTCATCCACCTGCGCAAAGAGCTCGGCGCTGATGCCGCTTTCGACCGACGCGCGGACGAGCAGCTCCTTGTCATGGTAGCCGATGCCCAGCTCCCTGGCGAGCATCCTGCCGATCGTCTTGCCTCCACTGCCGTACTGCCTGGCGATCGTGATGACGTAGTTTTTCAACTTCTCCCTCCGTCCCTCACAAAATTTGGTCGGTTTCCCCGCCTATAGTATAGTCGATTCGCCCGCCGAAATCAAGACGGACCCCCGGCCTCAGAAGTACCGCGCCGCCACTTCTCCGCCGAACCAGAGCGCGGTTTCGATCCGCGCGTTCTCCGCGCTGTCGCTCGCGTGGATGAGGTTCTGGCAGCTGCGGTTTTCACGGTTGCACTTCTCGTAGGAGTCGCACCCCAAATCGCCCCGGATGGTGCCTTTGTCCGCGTTGGCGGGGTTGGTCGCGCCGACGATTCTGCGGATGTCGGCCACGAGGTCGGGACTTTCGCCGCGCACAACCATCGGCAGCACGTATTTGTCGTTGAAATAGTCGAGCATCTTGCGTTTGAAGTCGGGCCCCAGCTCGGCAAAGACCTGCGCATAGTGCTTGGAGAGCAGCTCCTCGCCCGCCTTGGTGCAGCCGAGCCGCTCGATTTCCACCCCGCCGTGCCGCAGGTAGTCCATGATCTCCTCCACAAGCCCGCGCTCCAGCGCGTCGGGCTTGAGCATGATAAAACCGTAATGCATCTGTCCGGCACTCCTTACTATCGTTATTTTTTTAACGCATATAGCATAGCACCTTTTCCCCCGTTTGGCAACTCCCGGACGCAAAAAAACCGCGCGGCGCCCTAGGGCGCCGCGCGGCAGAAAAACGATTTGATTACTCGACAGTCGCGTACATGAAGTAGAAGTAGCCGAGCGGGGAATGCCAGAAGCCCTTGACCTTCGGGTTGAGCAGGTAGAACTCGCTGTAGAACGCGACCGGGATCGCGCCCGCCTCGTCCATGATGATCTGCTCCGCCTGGTGCATCGAATCGAACCGGACGTTCGCGTCACCGGTGGTGCGGGCGGTCTCCATCAGCTTGTCATACTCGGGATTGCTGTATTTGCCGTCGTTGTTGCCGTTGGTGGTGGTGAACAGGTCGAGCATGCTCGACGGATCGTTGTAGTCGAAGACCCAGCCGTTGCGGGCGATATCGTAGTTGCCCTGGCGGCGGTCGGCGGTGACGACCGCCCAGTCGGCGACCTGAACGTTCAGCTTGACGCCCAGCTCGGCCCACATCTGCTGGAGCGCCTCGGCGACCGGCTTGTGATAGCCCTGCTGGTTGGTGAAGTACTCGATCTCGCGCAGGCCCTCGCCGTTCGGATAACCGGCCTCCACCATGAGCTGCTTGGCCTTTTCAAGGTTGCCCTCATAGTCGTTCGGGTCGATGAAGAGCGGGCTGTTGTCGATGAAGGGGGTCTTGCCGTCCGCGTCGAGCAGGCCGGGGCCGACAAACGCGGTCGCCGGGGTGTAGGTGCCCTGCATGACGGTGTTGGCGATATAGTTGCGGTCGATCGCGAGGCTCAGCGCCTGGCGGAGCTTCGCGTTGTCAAACGGCTCGCGCTTGGTGTTGAGGCTGATATAGTAGGTGCCCATGAGGTCGTCGAGGTGGAAGTCCTCGGTCTCGCGCAGGGCGGGGATCTCCTGAGAGGGCAGGTCCTTGGCGCAGACGATCTCGCCGCTCTGGTAGGCGGTGAGCACCGCGTTCGGGTCCTCGATGAGCAGGAACTTGATCGTGTCGCTGCCGAGCGCGTCATAGTTCCAGTAGTTCTCGTTCTTCGCGTACTTGATGTACTCGCCGGGGGTCCATTCGATCATCTTGTACGGGCCGTTGCTGATATAGCTGGAAACCTGGGTGGCCCACGCCTCGCCGTTGGCTTCGACCATATCCTTGCGGACGGGAACGTAGGTCGGGAAGGCGAGCAGCTGGGTGAAATAGCCGCAGGGAGCGGCCAGCGTGACGGTGAGGGTCTTGTCGTCGACCGCCTTGACCTGCAGCGCGTCGAAATCGCCGGCGGCGGCAGCGTCGTAGCCCGCGATGACGTTGAAGAACTCACCGTAGGGGGCGGCGGTGTCGGGGGAGACGGCGCGTTTCCACGACCACTCGAAGTCGGCCGCGGTCAGCGGCTGGCCGTCGCTCCATTTGAGGCCGTCGCGCAGGTGGAAGGTCCAGTTGAGGCCGTCGTCGGAGACCTCGTAGGTCTCGGCCTGTCCGGGGACGACCGAGCCGCCCTGGTCGAGCGTCATAAGGCCCTCGAACGCGTGGATGATCAGGCTCGCGCCGTCAACCGCGCTGTTGAGCGCCGGGTCGATCGTCTCGGGGTCGGGTCCGATGCAGACCGCCAGCTCGCTGCCGGCAGGCTGGTTGTCCGTCGACGGGGTGGTGGCATCCGTTCCGGACGGATTCTCCGTCTTGGGTCCGCAGCCGCTGAACGCCAGTGAGAAAATCATCACGACTGCCAAGGCTAGTGCCAGTTTCTTCATGCTTTTTTTCCTCCTCTTCATTTTGCATACCGTGGGCATGCGTACGGAGCCCTCAAGCCGGCGGCGCTGCGGCCGCCCGCGCGGTCTTCCGCGGCGTCCTTCCCGGACGCGCGGCGGTAACAAAAGGAATGATCGCTCGTTTTACGAGCGATCAAAAACAGCGGATATCCGCTGTTTTTGTCCAGGATTCTGTTTCCGCCGGGAGTGCGCGCGGCCCTTCGGCCGGCATGAGATCGCCTTTTATTATACACGCATCCGGCCGGTCATGCAAGGCATGTCTCCGGTTTGTAACCTATTTTTGCCGTTTTTTCCTCTATTTTACCTGCTCCAGGTTGTGGCAGGCCGCGTAATGGCCGGGGGAAACCTCGCGGAAGGCGGGCTCCTCCTGCGCGCACCGTTCGGTCGCGTAGGGGCAGCGGGTGCGGAACCGGCAGCCGCTGGGCGGGTTCACCGGGCTGGGCACGTCCCCCTCGAGCACGATGCGCTGGCGGGTGCGGCTCAGCCTGGGGTCGGCGACGGGGATCGCCGAGATGAGCGAGCGGGTGTAGGGGTGCACGCTGTGGAAGGTCAGCTCGCTGCTGTCCGCCAGCTCGACCAGCTTGCCCAGGTACATGACGCCGATGCGGTTGGAGATGTGCTTGACGACCGACAGGTCGTGCGCGATGAACAGGTAGGTCAGCCCCATCTGCTCCTGGAGCTCCTCGAACATGTTGACGACCTGCGCCTGGATCGAAACGTCGAGCGCGGAAATCGGCTCGTCGCAGACGATGAACTCGGGGTCGACCGCGAGCGCGCGGGCGATGCCGACGCGCTGCCGCTGCCCGCCCGAAAACTCATGCGGATAGCGGTTGGCGTGCTCCGAGTTGAGCCCGACCCGCCGCAGCATCTCGATGATCCGGTCGTGCCGCTCCTGCTTGCTTTTGCAGAGCTTGTGGATGTCGATCGCCTCGCCGATGATGTCCCCGACCGTCATGCGCGGGTCGAGGCTCGCGTAGGGGTCCTGGAAGACGATCTGCATCCTGCGCCGGTAGGGCATCATGTTCACGGCCGTCTTCGGCCCGCAGACCGCCCTGCCGGCGGCGTCCTTTTTGGGCTCGCCGTTTTCATCCGTCAGCGGAACGTCGCCGCTGTCAAAGATCGGCTTTCCGTCGTAGACGATGCGCCCGCTCGTCGGCTCATAGAGCCGCAGCAGGGTGCGCCCGGTGGTCGTCTTGCCGCAGCCCGACTCGCCCACCAGGCCGAGCGTCTCCCCCTTTTCGATGTAGAAGGAGACGTCGTCGACCGCCTTGACCACGCGGTTTTCAAAGAGCTTGCCGCCCGCGACGGGGAAATACTGCTTCAAATGCTCCACCTGGATCAGCTTGCTCATTGTTTCTCCCCTCCCGCCGCTTTTTCAAACTCCCGCTTCTGGATCAGCCAGCAGGCGCTGTAATGGGTGTCGCTCAGGTCGGTGTAGGGGGGCATCTCCCGCAGGCAGATCTTCATGCAGGCGCCGCAGCGGGGCGCGAAGGGGCAGCCCTTCGGCGGGTTGAGCATGTCCACCGGCGTGCCCTCGATGGGCACCAGCTTTTCATGCGTCTCGCTGGTCAGCTTGGGGATGCTGCGCAGAAGCCCCTTGGTATATTCATGGCTCGTCTCGTAGAAGATCTCGTCCACCGTGCCGTACTCGACGATCTTCCCGGCGTACATGACGGCGATCTTCTCGCACATGCTCGAGACGATGCCCAAATCGTGCGTAATCATGATGATGCTCATGCCGAGCTTCTCCCGCAGCTCGATCATGAGCTCGAGGATCTGCGCCTGGATGGTCACGTCGAGCGCGGTGGTCGGCTCGTCGGCGATGAGCAGCTTGGGCTCGCAGGCGAGCGCGATCGCGATCATGACGCGCTGGCGCATGCCGCCCGAAAGCTCGTGCGGGTACTGCTTGAGGCGCTTTTCCGGCTCGTTGATGCCCACCAGCGTCAGCAGCTCCGTGGCGCGCGCACGCGCCTCGGCCTTGCTCTTTTTGGTGTGCAGGCGGATGACCTCGCAGATCTGGTTGCCGATCGTATAGACCGGGTTGAGGCTCGTCATCGGATCCTGGAAGATGATCGACACCTCGTTGCCGCGGATCCTGCGCATCTCCTTTTCCGACATCTGGTCGATGCGGTGGCCGTTGAACTCGATCGATCCGCCGATGAGGCGTCCCGGATGCGCGGTCAGCCCCATCACCGAATAAGAGGTGACCGACTTGCCCGAGCCCGATTCGCCCACGATGCCCAGCACGTCCCCCTCCTTCATCGAGAAGGAGACGCCGCCCAGGGCCTTGACCTCGCCCGCGGGGGTGAAGAAGGAGAGGCGTTCATCTTTGATATCCAACAGGTTTCCCATAAAAATCCTCTCCTTTCTATTCTTTCATCTTGGGATCGAAGGCGTCCCGCAGGCCGTCCCCGAGGAGGTTGAAGCTGAGGATGATGATGCTGATGAGCAGCGCCGGCGCGAGCAGCCGGTAGGGGTAGGACTGCAGGCCGTTGAGCGCGTCGTTGGCGAGCGAGCCGAGCGAAGGCATCGGCACCGCGACGCCGATGCCGAGGAAGCTCAGAAAGCTCTCGGTAAAGATCGCCGACGGGATCTGAAGGGTGGTGGTGACGATGAGGGTGCCGATGCAGTTGGTGAGCAGATGCTTGCGGATGATGCGGCCGCTGCTCGCGCCGAGCGCGCGGGCGGCGGTGACGTATTCCTGCTCCTTGAGCTGCAAAATCTGGCTGCGCACGATGCGCGCCATGCCGACCCAGTAGAGCAGCGCGAAGACGATGAAGATGCTCGTCAGGTTGACGCCCACCGCCGCGATCCAGCCGAAGCCCGGCTGCTCGGCGAGGTTTTGCAGCGGATATTTCAGCGTGACCGCCAGCAGGATGATGATCAGGATGTCCGGCACCGTGTAAATGATGTCGACGATGCGCATCATGATGATGTCCACCCATCCGCCGAAGAAGCCGGCGACCGACCCGTAGATCGAGCCGATCAGCAGGATGAGGCCGGAGGCGATGAGGCCGACCAGCAGGGAGATGCGGCTGCCCATCATCACGCGCACGGCGAAGTCGCGCCCGAGGTGGTCGGTGCCGAGGATGTGCGGGAAGACGCTCTCCCCGGCGGCGATCTGCTCGAGCTCGCCGTCCGAATACTGCATGGGCGCGAGGTTTTCCGCGCCGCGGATCTGGTGCTCATAGCTGTAGGGATAGAAGCTCGGGACGATAAAGGAGAAGATCATGACGATCAGGATGACCACGAAGCTGACGATCGCCACCCGGTTTTTGAGCAGGCGCTGGAAGCCGTCCTTCCAGAACCCGACGCTCGCCCGCATCGTGACTAGGCTCTCCTTCTCCGCCTCGTCGGCCGGGAGGAAGTCGTCCACGTTCAGCTGGAAGGTGGGGAATTTCTTATTCTGTTCCGACATCAATCTTCCCCCCTCACTTCAGCTTGATCCGCGGATCGATCAGTTTATAGGCGATGTCGACGATCACGTTCATCGAGACGATGAGCACGGCCAGGAAGATGGTCGTCCCCATGATCAGCGGGTAGTCGCGCCCCGTGATCGAGCCGACGAACTCGCTGCCCAGCCCGGGGATGGTGAAGATCTTCTCCACCACGAAGCTGCCCGTCAGCGTATAGGCGAGCAGCGGGCCGAGGTAGGTGACCACCGGGAGGACCGCGTTGCGCAGCGCGTGCTTGAAGATGCACTTGAACTGCCCGAGGCCCTTGGCGCGCGCGGTGCGCATATAGTCCTGCCCGAGCACGTCGAGCATCGACGAGCGCATGAGCCGCGCGATATACGCCGTCGGGTAGAAGGCGAGCGCCGTCACCGGCATGATATAGTGGAGCACGCTGTTGAGCCCCACCGTCGGCAGCCATCCGAGCTTGAGCCCGAACAGCATGAGCAGCAGGGTGCAGATGACGAAGCTGGGCACCGCGATGCCGCAGGTGGCGATGAAAATGACCACGTTGTCCGCCCACTTGCCGCGGTTGAACGCCGCGATGCTTCCCAGCGGGATGCCCACGCAGACGGCCGCCAGGATCGAAAGCCCGCCCAGGCGCGCCGACACGGGGAATTTGGTGGCGATGATCTGCGCCACCGTGCGCCCGCGCTGCTTGACGCTGAGTCCGAGGTCGCCCTTGACCAGGCCGAGCATATAGTTCTTATACTGGACCGAGAGGGGCTTGTCCAGCCCGTACTTCTCTTCCATCGCGGCCTGCGCCTGCGGGCTGACCGCCTTTTCCGCCAGGAACGGCCCGCCGGGCACCAGATTCATCAGGAAAAAGGTAATGGTCGATACCAGATAGATGGTCAGCACCGCCATCGCCACCCTCTTCAGGATGTATTTTCCCACAGTATCACTTCCTTCATTTGTTTGCGTCGAAATCCGGGCCGTTTCGACGGCCCAGCCCCGCCGCCGCGGGGCCGCAAGAGTGCGGCTCCGCCTGTTTCTGGAGCAAAAACAGGCGTTTCCAGCCAAAAAACACCGGCCTGTCGCACTTCGTCGCCATAAATATTAATTTTACCGATTTTCGCGGATTTTGTCAACGGCGCACAGCCGGATATTCCCTTTTTCTGCCGAGAAATGTTTGCCTGTATCCGAAATGAGACCCGCTCGGAGGCCCGCGCCGGCCAATCCCGGAATCGGCGGCGCGAAAGAGCCCCGGTTTCCTTTCCGGAAACCGGGGCTCTTTTCGTTCAGCCCTGCCTTCGCAGATGCGCGCCCGTCATCAGGCCCTTTTCATACCGGTCGATCTTCTCGTCGAGCCGGTCAAGCGACCGCTGCATTTCGGCCATCCGGGCCGCGAGCTGGCCGCGCTGCTCCTTGAGCAGCTCCTTGCGGGCGTCGATCGTCCCGTCCCCCTGCTGGAAGAGGTTCACATACTCGATCAGCGCCTCGATCTGGACTCCCGCCGCCCGCATGCACTTCATCAGCTCGACCCAGCCGCAGGACGCCTCGTCGTAATCCCGGATGCCGCTTTTGCTGCGGGGCACCGGCGGGACCAGCCCGATGCGCTCGTAGTAGCGCAGGGTGTCGGCGCTGATCTCATATTTCCTGCTGACCTCCGCAATCGTCATGGCTGTTCTCCTTCCATCATTTCCCGAACATGTCGGCCGCCTGCTTCATATTTTCGACGGCGGGGACCCCGAACGGGCAGCGCTTTTCACACGCCCCGCACGCGACGCACTCCCCCGCCTTATGGGAGAGCGCGGCGTAATGCTCCCGCACCGTCTCGGGCACGCCGCCCTGCGCCTTCGCGAGGTTGAGGAATTTGGTCACCGTCGCCACGTCGATCCCCTTCGGACAGGGCGCGCAGTGTCCGCAGTACATGCAGTGGCCCTCCCAGCGGATCCGCGGGAAGGAGGCGAACGCCGCGGCGTAATCCCGCTCCCCGTCGGAGGCGGTCTCGTAGGCGAGGGAGGCGCGCAGGTCGTCCAGGCTGCGCGCGCCGACCATGACCGAGGCCACCGCCGGGCGCGTGGCGGCGTAGTGCAGGCACTGGACGGGGGTGAGCGCCTTGCCCGCCGGGGAGAGCTCCCCGCTGAGCAGGTCGCCGCCGCCGAACGCCTTCATGACGGTGATCCCCACCCCCATGCGCTGGCAGGTCTCGTAGAGCCGCTCCCGCGTGGGGTCCATGTTGGTGAGGCCGCCGCTGTAATTGTCCGGAGCCCACAGCTGTTCCACGTCCTCGTTCGGCGGCTGAAGGTCGTAACAGGGGTTGACGCTGAACATCAGCACCTCGACCAGCCCGCTCTCCACCGCCGCGAGCGCGGCCTCGGGGTTGTGGCTGCTGACGCCGATGTGCCGGATTCTGCCCGCACGACGGAGCTCCCGCGCGTAGGCCATCACCGGCCCCTCCGCGATCTCCCGCCACAGCGCGGGGGAATCGACATAGTGGATCATGCCGACATCCACGTAATCCGTGCCGAGGTTGGCGAGCATCGTTTCAAACGCGGCGCGGACCTCATCGATCCTGCGGGTCGCGCGGTACTGCCCGTCCTCCCAGACGGCGCACAGGTGCGCCTGGAGGACGAACGCCCCCCGGCGGTCCCGGATCGCCCTGCCCGTCCGGCGCTGGACGTCGGGGTTGGGGGTGTAGAGGTCCATGCAGTTGACCCCGTTTTCAAAGGCCAGCTGGAAGAGCTCTTCGGCAAAGGCGTCGTCCCGGAGGACGAAGCCCTCGCAGCCCAGTCCGATCTCGCTGACCCGCAGGCCGGTTTTTCCAAGTTCACGGTAGTTCATCGCTGTTCCCCATTTCTCCTGTCGTTTGTGAGCCCATTGTAACACTTGGAGCGCGCTCCAAGTCAACCCCCAATTTTGCGTATTTCCGCCAAATCGATCCGTTCACAATTTGTTTACTTGACCTGGAGCGCACTCCATGGTGTAGGGTTTAAACGAACCGGATCCCCTGTGCAAAAAACGGGGCCCGGAGCGGGCGCCGCGCGGCGCTCCATGCCTTCCGGGCATTTTACACCATCAAAAATAAGCATTTGCTATTCTTTGCGCGGGAAATGATACTTTTCCCAGAAGACCGGACCCAAAAGGAGGTATCCCGATGAACCTGAAAAAACGACTGACGGCGGCAGCCGGCGTCTTCCTCTCCCTCTGCGTGGCCGCGGGGTGCGGCGCCGGGGCGGCCGGCGCGCCCGGCGCGGCCGCTTCCGGGTCCCCGCCCTCCAGCGCCGCGGCGGAACCCGCCGCCCCCGAACCGGCGCCCGCCCCCGAACCGGAGCCTGACAACAGCTGGACGCGCGACGCGCCGGAAAACCACGGGATGGACCCCGCCGTGCTTACGCGGCTGCACGAGGCGCTGGAGGGCTCGTCGGTCCACGCCATGGTCACGGCGAAGGACGGGGTCCTCATCGACGAGTATTACGGCGAGGGGTACGACGAAACGAGCGTGTTCCCGCTGCACTCCTGCTCCAAATCCTTCACCGGCGCGCTCGTCGGCATCGCCATCGACGAGGGGCTGTTCGGCGGGGTGGACGATCCGCTGTCCGACTACCTCCCGCAGGCGGCGGAGCCGGAGGACGCCCGCAAGCGTCAGATCACCCTGCGCCACCTGCTGACCCACACCTCCGGGCTGGAGTGGTACGAGTGGGGCGGCGGCCAGAGCAACTGGGCGGAGTTCCAGTCGGCCCCCGACTGGGTGGCCTATATCCTCGGGCGGCGGCTCACGGCCGAGCCGGGCGCGGCCTTCAACTACAGCACCGGAAACACCCACCTGCTCTCCGCGGCCCTTCAGCAGGCCGCCGGCAAAAGTCTGCTGGAATACGGGCGGGAGAAGCTCTTTGAACCGCTCGGGATGGACAGCGTCGTCTGGCGGGCCGACCCGCAGGGCGTCACCGACGGCGGCAACGGCATCTCCATGACCGCCCGGGATGCGGCCCGGTTCGGACAGCTCTACCTCGAGGGCGGCGTCTGGAACGGCCGCCGCCTCATCCCCGCGGACTGGCTCGCCCAGTCCACGGCCGCGCAGAACAACGGCGCGGGGGACGGCACCGGCGGCTACGGCTACCAATGGTGGGTGCGTTCCTTTGGCGAAGGGGGCTACGACACCTACTACGCCTTCGGCGCATGGGGGCAGTACGTCTTCGTGGTGCCCGAGCTCGACCTGGTGACGGTCATCGCCAGCCACTACCCGCAGAACAGCTACGCGCCGCGCCCCTTCTTTACCGACTACGTCCTCGCGGCGTACGACGGGCGGCGGCCTGAATAAAAAACAACGAAACCGGCAATGAGGAAGGAAAGAGGGAACCAGACATGATCTACAAAGACTTTCAGGATTTGAAGCTCTCCGCGCTCGGGCTGGGCGCCATGCGCCTGCCCGTCGTCGACGGGGACGACGCGCGGATCGACGAGGCCGCGGCGGAAAAAATGGTCGATTACGCGATCAAGCGGGGAATCAACTATTTCGACACCGCGTGGGGCTATCACAGCGGGCGGTCCGAGCTCGTCATGGGGAAGCTGCTTTCCCGCTACCCGCGGGACCGCTTTTTCCTCGCGGACAAATTCCCCGGCTACGACCTCTCCAATATGGGCAGGGTGGAGGAGATCTTCGAGGAGCAGCTGAAAAAATGCCGGGTGGATCACTTCGATTTCTACCTCTTCCACAACGTCTGCGAGATGAATATCGACGCCTATCTGGATGAGCGGCACGGCATCTTCGACTATCTGGTCAGGCAGAAGGAGGCCGGGCGCATCCGGCACCTGGGCTTCTCCGCCCATGGGAGTTACGGGGTGATCGAGCGGTTCCTCAAGGCCTACGGCGACCGGATGGAGTTCTGCCAAATCCAGCTCAACTACCTCGACTGGACCTTCCAGGACGCGAAGGCGAAGATCGCCCTGCTCGACGGATACGGCATCCCCGTCTGGGTGATGGAGCCCCTGCGCGGCGGGCGGCTCGCCTCCCTCTCCCCGGAAGACGCCGCGAAGCTGAAGACGCTCCGCCCGGGGGAGGGCGTCCCGGCCTGGGCGTTCCGGTTTTTACAGTCGCTCCCGAGCGTCACGGTCGTGCTCTCCGGCATGTCCAGCTTCGCGCAGCTCGAGGAAAACCTCGGCACCTTCGAGGCGGAAAAGCCCCTCGACGCCCGCGAGATGGAGGCCCTGCTCGCGGTCGCGGACGGCATGGTCCGGAAGATCGCGCTGCCCTGCACCGCCTGCCGCTACTGTACCTCCCACTGCCCACAGGGGCTGGATATCCCCTCGCTGCTGGCGCTCTACAACGAGCACTGCTTCACGGAGGGCGGGTTCCTCGCGCCGATGGCCCTGTCCGCGCTGCCCGAGGACAAACGCCCGCCCGCCTGCCTCGGCTGCCGCAGCTGTGAGGCGGTCTGCCCCCAGCAGATCAGGATTTCAGAGGCCATGGCGGATTTCACGGCGAAGCTGAACGCGTGACCGTCCGCGCCCCCGCGTCCCGGCGGGACGATTCTCCGGCGCTGGCGGCCCTCCGGGGTTGGCCGCGGATCGGATCTTCTGACGGAAAACAGGGGGCGCCTCGTTGAGGCGCCCCCTGTTTTCCGTTGTCATTCCGGGCGGCGGCCGGCCTGCACGCCCGCGGAAAAATCCTCCAGGATCCGGTCCAGCGGGTCCCCCCGGACCATCTGCGCCGCCGCGCCGTTCAGGAGCTTCAGCAGGTTGAAGGGAATCCGTGAATCGGTGTCGCTGTATATCCGGTCCTCCCCGATCAGCGCGAGCTGCTCGGCAAACAGGGGGTCGCCGCTCTGCGCGCCCTGAAGCGGGCTCAGGCTGTTCTGTTCCGCCGCGTAGCTCTCGATGTGCTCCGGCTGCATCAGGAAATCCAGAAACCGCAGTGCCTCCTCCCGGTGCGGGCCCTCGTTGTTGACCCCCACGAGGACCGACGCGCGCACGCAGGTCAGCGGGCCCTCGTCCCCGACCGGAAGGCCGGCGTACCGGTATTGAAAGCCGGGCTCCCCGGCCAGAAAGGCGGACAGGCTCCAGCTCGGCGCCACGGCGAAGGCCACCCCGCCGCCCGCGAACTGTTCCCCGAGCACCTTGCGGTAGGACCGCGCGTCCGTCTCGCCGGACATCTGCTCCCGGTCGATCAGGCCGTTTTCCACCAGGGCGTACACGTCGCGGATTCCCCCGGCGTAGACCTCCTCCGCGGTCAGCCCTTCCGACACGGTCCGCGCGCCCTCGATAAAGGGCGCGGCCGAGCGCCCCGACATCAAAAAGGAGATGCTCGCGGCGTTGCCCTGATAGTTGACCATCGGCGTGTAGCCATGGTCGCGGACGATCTCCATGTCCCGCACCCACTCGTCAAAGGTGCGGGGCATCTCCCCGATCCCGCAGGCGCGCAGCACGTCCATATTGCCGAGCATCCCCACGACGCTCAGGCACATGGGCACCGCCGAAATTTTTCCGTCCACCGTGATAAGCTGTTGGATGATCGGGCTGTAGCGCTGTACAAAGTCCTCCCCCGAAAGGTCGGCGATCAGCGTGCCGTACCAGCCCCTGGTTTCGTAAGTGGTCAGCGCCTGGTCGCTGATCATGAACAGGTCGTCGGCGTACCCGTTCTCGAGGCGGTTGGTCAGGATGTCGACAAAATCGTCCCCCAGCCCCTCGTAGACGATCACCACATCTTCATTTTGCTCCATGTAGCGGTTGAGGATGCCGTCGATCTCCTCCACCTTGTCCGCGCCCACCTTGAAGCCCAGAAAGCGCAGGTTGACCGTTTCCCCGGCCCCGTCCACCACCTGGACCCCCTTCTCCCGGCACCCTGCCGGGAGAAGGGCGAGCAGGACGGCCATGAGGGCGCAGACGGCCCTACGGCGCAGCTTCATCGCGTTTCTCCCCCCTTCACTGCCCGCCCGATGGTCTGGAGCAGGTTCTGGATATCGATCGGCTTGGCGATATGGCCGTCCATACCGGTCTCCAGCGCGCGGGAAACGTCCTCGGAAAAGGCGTCCGCGGTCATGGCGAGGATCGGCAGGGAGGAATCGGCCCGCCCGAGCGACCGGATCGCGCGCGCCGCGTCATAGCCGTTCATGCGCGGCATCTGGATGTCCATGAGCACCAGATCGTACCGGCCCTCCCCGCCCGAAACGAACCGGTCCACGGCTTCCTCCCCGTCCGCCGCCCGGTCCACCTCGGCGCCGAAGTGGCTCAAAAGCTCCACCGCGATCTCCGCGTTCAGTTCGTTGTCCTCCGCCAGCAGGATGCGAAGGCCGTCGAGCGGGCGGTCCTCCGTACGGTCCGCGGCGGGATTGGTCCCGCCGCCCAGCGCCGCCGCGACCTTCGACGCAAGCAGGGGCTTGCCGAGGCAGCCCGTTCCCTCCGTCGTCCCGGCGGACGGCAGGCTGAACCCGCTCAGGCAGAGGACGGCGCCGCACCGGCGCGCGGCTTTTTCCGGCCTGCTTTCGAGCCGGTCGTCCACGATCACCAGATCCGGTCCCGAGCCGTCCGGCATTTCCAGCGTCTCCGGTACGGACCCGGCGCAGGATACCCGGTATCCCGCCGCCGAAAGCGTGTGCCGCGCGGCCTCCAGCGTCTCGGGGTCGGCGTCAGCCACCAGGACGGCCTTGCCCGCCGGTTGCCCGCCGTCCCCGTCCGGCAGCGCCGCGGGCAGGGAAAGCCGCACGCGGAAGGCGCTGCCCCGCCCGAGGGCGCTCTCCACTGTGATCTCCCCGCCCATCAGGCGGACCAGCTGCGCGCTGATCGCCATGCCGAGCCCCGTGCCCCGGCTGAGGGAATTTTTCTCCTGCGTGAACGGCTCGAACACCATCGCCTGGTACTCGGGGCTCATGCCGACGCCGTTGTCCTCCACCTCGATCCGCACCAGCATGTTGTCTGCGCGCTGCGGATCCCGCCCGCCAAAGAGCCGCAGGCGGATGCGGCCCCCCTCGGGCGTGTATTTCACCGCGTTGGACAGGATGTTGACGAGGATCTGGCTCAGACGCATCCCGTCCCCGACCAGGCATTCCGGGCCGTCCCAGAAGGCGCAGGCGTCGAACGCGTGCCTGCGACCGCGCATCAGCGGCAGGACGAGATCGACCGCCTCCTCGACCACCGCGCCGATCGGGAAGGGGGCGTGTTCGAGCGTCATCTTGCTGCTCTCGATCTTCGACATGTCCAGCACGTCGTTGATGATCCCGAGCAGGTATTTGGACGAGACGCCGATCTTGTCGAGGCAGGCGGCGATCCGGTCCCGGTCGCCGGTGTTCAGCTTCATGATCTCGGTCATGCCGACGATGGCATTCATCGGCGTGCGGATTTCATGGGACATGTTGGAGAGGAAGCTGCTCTTGGCCTCGCTGGCGAGCTTTGCCGCCTCCACCTCCGAGCGCAGCTTCCACCGGCGGCGGCTCATCCAGAGCAGGAGCGCCGCGCCCAGCAGCACCGTGACGCCCAGCAGGACGATGGCCGCGATGGCGATCATGCCGTTTTCCTGCAGCGCGTCCGACGGGATGATCGAAACGATGAACCAGTCGGCCCGCTCTTCGAGCGGGACAAAGCAGAAATAACAGTTCTCGTCGCGGAAATCCAGCTGCACCGTACAGGCCTCGCCCCGGGCCAAGACGGCGCGGATCTCTGCGATTACCGCCGGGTCGTTGCTGCGGTAGGCCTCGAGCATGGTGAACAGCCCGGAGTAGAGCCCCTGCCCGAATTTGTTGTGGGGCAGCATGATGAAGGTCCCCTCGCCGCCGGAGATCATATAGCAGTAGCCCTGCTGGCTGTGGAACTCCATGAAGTCGTCCATGTACAGGTCGTCGAGCACGCACTCGGCGTAAAACCGGCAGGGGACGCCCGCCACCGTGCCGGAGACGGCGACTGCGGTCTGCCAGCGGCCGCTCTTCCCGAGGTACCCGGCGGAAAACGCGCCGTCCTCCGGGCAGAGCTCCTCCAGCCGCGCGGCGTCCCCGGCGGTCAGGCCGTAGTCCTCCGTCAGCGGCGCGCCCTCCTCCGTCACGACGTGGAGGCGGAAGATCGGGTGGCCGTCCAGCTGGCGGGAGGCCATCTCCCCCACCTCGCCGGGGCCCGCGCCGCTCGAGGCGACGCTCCGTGAAAAGGCGGCCAGCGACGAACGGATATCCTCCAGCCGCAGCTCCATCACCTCGGCGGATTTCAGCGTCATCTCCCACGCGAGGGTCTTGCTCTCGTTCACGATGCGCGTATAGAGGTGGAAGGTGAACGCGCCGACCCCCAGCAGGATGAGGAGCAAAATCAGGGCCGCCCCGGCAATCGACCGCCCGCCGCCGGGTTCCCGGCCGGATCCTTTCTTCATCTCGCGTCCCTCCTGACCGTGGGGCCCGGACGGGCCCCGTGTGTAATGCTTTTCCCCGCGGCGCGGGATCACTGCCGCGCCGCGAAGGCGCGGAACCGTTCCGCCTCGTTTTCCAGAAAGCCCTGCCAGCCGGCGGCGATGCGCTCGAAATCCCGCGCGCGCAAATCCGCCTCCGCCCGTGCGATCGTCCCGGAAAACGCATTGTCAAGCCGGTTTTCCCCGAGCCGCCTCAGCGTGGCCGGATAGCCGCAGGCCAGCAGCTCATTGAGCTTGCGGTAGCACTGGCGCACCGCCGCGGACGGGCAGGCGTCGGTGATGAAGGCGAGGTATGCCTCAAAGACAAGGTAGCTCTTTTTTTCCTCCCGGATCCGCGCGAACCGTTCCGCCAGCCGGTCCAGCGTCTCCCCGGACGCCGCCTCCAGTGTAAAGAGGGACACCTTCCGGACGGTCAGCGCCAGAAACTCCAGGCTCTCCGCGTAGAGCCCCAGCGCCTCGCGGACCTCCGGTTTGGAAAAGTCGATCCGCCGGGGGTCCATGAGGACCCGCGTCCCCTTCCCCTGGAAGGACGCGGCGACGCCGAGCCCGTCCAGCAGGTCCAGCGTGCGCCGGACCGTGGAGACCGCGACGCCGAACCGCTCCGCCATCCGCGGGAGGGAGGGGAGAAAGCTCCCGACCGGGTAGCGTTCCTCCAGGATCTCCCGGATGATGCGGGAGGCGATCGAATAGCGCAGCTGGGGACGCTGCCGGTAGATGTTCCACTCGAACGGGACCGGGCGGACGTCCTCCAGCGCGTACTCCGCGCGCGCCGTTTCGAGGAAGGCGAACAGCTCGTCGATGTCCTGCTTCCAGCCGGCCAGACAGGCGCGCTTCGCACGGTCGGCGTCCCCGCCGGCCCTCAGCTCCCGCAGGCAGTCCTCCGCCGCGCCGTGGGCGTCCAGCAGGGGAAAGCACAGGTACCGGATCATCTCCCAGCAGAGGTTCATGACCAGATGGTTGCCCAGCGAGGAGAGGACGGTCAGGGAAAACCCCGCCGCGGCCGGCGGCGCCCCCGTCCTCTCCCGGTTCCAGGTCCGGAGCCCCGCCTCCCAGAGCGGGTCGTACAGGAGCCCGCCGGTCCGGACGATATCGAGGATCCCCTCCCGGCGCGGCACGAAATACCGCGCGGCGTTTTCCCGGAACCGGGCGGGTCCCGCCCGGTAGACCACCCGGGCGGCCTTTTTCGCCTCCACCCGGATGAGGCCGTCCGCCTCCAGCCGGGCCAGCGCGCTGCGGACGGTCGGGACCGCCACATGGAACTCCGAAGCGATCCGCGGGATCGCGGGCAGGGAATCCCCGAAGGCGCAGCGGCCGAAGCAGATTCTGGCTGCATAGGAATCATATATCAGCTTATACCGTTCGTATGTCCCCTCCACGGGCGCGCCTTCCTCCCTTTCTCACGCCCGCGGCGGACCGCCGCCCGCATCCTCCAGCGCGCGGCGCAGCGTGCTCTGCAGGATGGCGGTGTCGATCGGTTTCGCCACATGGGCGGTCATTCCGGCCGCGAGGGCCGCCTGCACATCCTCCGAAAAGGCGTTCGCCGTCATGGCGATGATGGGGACCGTCCGGGCGTCGGGGCGGTCCAGCCCCCGGATCGCCCGGGCGGCCTCGTAGCCGTTCATCTCGGGCATCTGGATGTCCATCAGGACGGCGTCGTAGGTGCCCGGCGCCCGCTCCCGGAACTCCCGCACCGCCTTGGCGCCGTTGGTCCGGACCACCGTTTCCGCCCCGTAGATCTCCAGCAGGCCGCAGAGAATCTCGGCGTTGATCTCGTTGTCCTCCGCCACCAGGATGCGGCGGCCGGCGAAAGGCGCCTCCTCCGAGGGGGCCGCGGACTGCGGCCCGGCCGCCTTCCCGGCGGGGAGCCCCGAGGCCCCGCCGGCCTCGCACTCGAGCTCCACCGTGAAGGCGGAACCCTCGCCGGGCCGGCTCTCCACCGAGATCGTGCCACCCATCAGGTCGACCAGCCCCTTGGCGATGCTCAACCCCAGGCCGGTCCCCTCGACGCGCGTCGCCTCCCTGCTGCGGGAAAAGGGGTCGAACATCGAGGCGAGGAATTCCTCCGACATCCCGATCCCCGTGTCGCGCACGACGAAGCGGTAGCGGACGCGGCCCGCGCTTTCCGCAGGCAGTTCCTCCGCGAAAAACTCCACCCTTCCCCCCTCGGGGGTGAACTTGACCGCGTTGCTCAGCAGGTTGAGCAAAATCTGGCTGACGCGCAGGGCGTCCCCGATGAACCGCTCCTGACGGACCCGGCCGGCTCGCGCGCAGAAGGAGAGCCCCGCCGCGCGGGCCTGCGGCTCGATGATGGTCGAGAGCTGCTCCAGCAGGCCGGGGACGGACATCTCCATCCGGTTGAGCGTGATCTTGCCGCGCTCGATCTTGCTCATGTCCAGAATGTCGTTGATCAGGCTGAGCAGGTGCCGGGAGGAGACGGAGATCTTCCGCAGGCAGTCGGCGACCCGCGCGGGGTCGTCGATGTAGGCGCTGGCGAGCGCGGTCATCCCCATGATCGCGTTCATCGGCGTGCGGATGTCGTGGCTCATGGAGGAGAGGAAGTCGCTCTTGGCGCGGCTGGCCTCCTCCGCCAGCTCCAGCGCCTGCTCCAGGGCCTTTTTGGACCGGCGTTCCTCCGCCAGCATATCGGTCACGTCGGCGCGCACCATGCACACCGTCTTGTGCTCTCCATCCCCCCACAGGACGGTGATCTGCTTATAGCGCAGACCCTCCTCCGAACGGTGCGGGAAGACGAAGTCATAGCCCGCGGGCTGCTCCTCGAGATGCCGGAGCATCGTCTCCAGCCGGAGCTGGCGCTCCAGCTCCTCCGTCCCTCCCTCTGGGTTATAGCGCCTGGCGATCAGTTTGATGGAGGCGTTGTAGTCCTCCACGACGAAGGGGGGCAGGTTTTCCAGCACCGTCTGGCGGGTGTGCATCGTCATGCGCCTGGTGACCACCTGGATGAGGCCCAGCAGCTCGAAGGTGTAGGCCACGACGTTCAGCAGCCCCTGCTGCTCCCGCACCGAATCGGTGATGTCCGCCCGCGCAAGGCAGACCCGCCCCAGCCGCAGGTCGATGGCCGAAACGGTGAGCTTTTTGGTGAGGACCTCCCCCCGCTCCCCGAGGATGGCGTAGTGGAAGGAATAGGAGTCCTCCCTTTGCAGGCGCTCCATGATGTAGTCCGGGTCCAGCAGGGTCTTCACCTGCTCGCGGTCCCTGGGCACCACCTGTTTTTGGAGCATGTAGGCGATCCGGTCGGAATGCCGGCCCTCCTGCGCCGGGATGTCGCCCGCGTCCATCTCCCCGTTGAGGACGCGGTAGCGGTCCTCGGGGACGTCCACGTCGACCACGAGGTCGCTGCCTGCCACCGACAGGCGGCGCAGGATGCGTTCGGAGATGGTCTGCTCGGTGATGTCGGTGACGGTCAGGATGCCGGTGACGTCCCCCGTGTCGGGGGTCTCCACCAGATTTACCTTGAAGCGCACGTAGCGCCCGCGCTTCTCCTTCGGGAGCCGGACGAAGAAGTCCCGGATGATTTCCGTGTCGCCCCGGTCGAAAGCCGCCTGGGAGGGCCCGTTCAGGTAGGCCTCCCTGAAAATCCGCCGGCCCTCCTCGTCGACGACCAGGTTCGAAAGCCCCATGAAAAAGGTCTCCCGCTCGGTGCCGAAGGTGCTCAGCAGGCCGGAGTCGGTGTGGTCGATGATCTCGAGGATCTGATCCCGCGTGACGTTGCAGTGGCCCACGACCAGCGCGTTGGGTCCGGGCGTGCGGTAGTGCTGGAGGATCCGGTCGTTGAACTGCTTCCGGAGCTCCTCCCGTTCCTCCCGCTCCCGGGTCATGTCGTGGTAGCCCGCGTAGATCCGGAGCTCCCCGTCCTCGCTCTGGAGCATCGAAAGGCTGTTTTTCACCCAGATGTAGCCGCCGTCGCCCTTCTTCAGCCGGTAGATCAGCTCACAGCTGCTCTCACCGCCGCCGATGAACTCCGCCATCCGCGCGGCGACCGCCTCCCGGTCGTCCGGGTGCACCCCGGCCATGGCGTCCCGCCTGTAGAGCTCCCACGCCGCCTCCTGCGTCATCCCCGTCATGGCGGCGAACCCGTCCGACAAAAACTCGGGGATCATGCTGCCGTCCGGCTTGTAGCGGACCACGGCGACACCCCCCGGAAGGTGCTTGACCACCGTCTGGAAATACTGCTCCAGGCGCGCCTTTTCCTTCTGGGTCCGGACCTCCTCGGTCACGTCGTGGACGTACTTCACATAGGCCGGGATGCCGTTCCAGTCGCTCTCCATGAAGCGGGTGGTGTAAAACCGCCCGCTCCCGTCCACCGCCATCTCGTGCGCCTTTCCGTCGGGCGCGTGGCTGTGAAGCGTGCAGAACACGCAGGGCGCGTCCCTCCCGTGCAGCGCGGCGTAGCATTTCTGCCCGACGCGGCCGCCGCTCTTCGCGAACAGCTCCCGCGATTCGTTGATGTAGAGCAGGTCGTAATTCTTCCGGTCGATGACGTAAATGCCGTCCGCCGTCTCGTTCGCGATGCTCTGGAAGAGCTGCGCCTCCGCCGACATGCCGGTGAAGACCCCGTAAAACCGGGTGGATTCCGACAGCGGTCCCATCCGGCGGCCGTTGAGGTGCAGCCAGACGAGGGTCCCGTTCTTATGGCGCATCCGGCAGGAGATGTCGAGTACCTTCCCGCTTTCCAGCGCGGCCCGCGCCGCGGCGAGGACCCGGGGCCTGTCCGCCTCATATACGGCGTCGAAGGCGTCCCGCCGGACGATCTCCCCGTATTCCTCCCGCGTGTAGCCCGTGAGGGCGGGCACGCCCGCGGAGAAATAGGTGGGGACGAACCGCCCCTCCTCCACCCGGTAGCCGGCGATCCCGCCCGGGATCGAGTTGACCAGGTGGTCGAGCTCCAGCTGGGTCTCCTTGAGCGCGGTGATGTTGTGGAACACGCACTGGAGCAGGGGGCGGCCGCGCTCCTCCCCCACCTGCTTCGCCTGGGCGTGCACCCAAACGATGTGCCCGTCCCGGTGCAGCTTGCGGAATTCAAAGTCCGCCACCGTCCGGTCGCGCAGGGCCTCCCTGGCCTTCGCGGCCACCATCGCGGCGTCCTCCGGATAGGTCATCTCGATCGCGTCCCGTTTGATCAGTTCCCGGTACTCCTCCACGGTGTACCCGGTCAATTCCGGCACGCCGTCGGAGAAATAGACCGTCTCAAAGATGTCCGACACCCGGTAGATGGCAACCCCGCCCGGGATGGCGTTGACGATGTCCTGCATCTTCTCGTTGGCAGCCTTCAGCTCTTCCTCCAAATGCACGCGCTCGCTGACGTCGGTGTAGATGCCGTAGAAGATTTTGGCGCCGTCCTCATGGGTTTTGATCGTGCCGTCGAGGTTGATCCAGCGGTATTCCCCCCGCCGGTCGTTCCACAGCCGGTAGGAGTGCCGCACGCTGCCGCCGCCATGGTACGCGGCGGCGATCTTTTCCCGCAAAAGCCCGACGTCCTCCGGATGCACGCCCAGGTAGTCGGTCTTCTCCCGGACCGACCGGATGTGCTCGTCGGAATAGCCCACGACCTCATAGAAGGCGGGGTTGTGGAAGAGCGGCACGATTTCGGGCCACTCGATCCGGTAGACGCACAGCCCGCAGGGGACGCTGGTAAAGGTCTCCTTCAGCCCCTCCTGCAGCCGGTCGGCGCGCTCCGACTCCGCCCGCTGCTCGGTGACGTCCCTGACGTACTCGATATGCGCGGGCCGGTCCCCCCAGTCGACGAGCTTCCCGCTGAGCTGGTAGACGCGCCCGTTGAGGGGGTGGCGGTACTCGCGGACGAGGACGTCGTCCCGGCTCATTCTACCCGCGTGGCAGAAGGGGCAGGCGGACTGGTAGCCCGCGATGTGGTAGCAGCAGGCCTCGCCGCCGTCCGGCGGTAGGAGCGTCTCCCGCGCCCGCCGGTTGGCGTAGAGCACCCGCCGGCTCTCGACGTCGCTGACAAAGATGGCGACCGGGTCGTTGTCCAGGATGGCCTGGAGCTGCCGGACCTCCGGCGCAGAGAGAGGGCTTTCCCACGTCATGTCGGTTCTCCTTTCAGGGCTTCCAAAAACAGCCCCGCCCGCTCGAATTCCTTTCGCACAGCCCGGTACAATTCGGGGTAGTCGTTTCGCTCCTCCCGCAGGCGCAGCGGCTCCACGACGGCGCACGCCGCCTTGTAAAGCGGGTCGAGCCCCAGGTTCCCGGCGACCCCCTTGAGCGAATGGGCGGCTTCGAACGCGCCGCCCAGGTCGCCGGATTCCAGCGCGTCGCCCAGCCGATTCACGCTGCCGTCCCGGGGCAGCATGCCGAGCACGCGCAGGTACATGGCCTCGTTCCCCAAAAAGCGCCGCATCGTGCCGTCGTAATCCGCGCCGTAGGCCTCGAAGGCCGCACGAAAATTCCCCATCTCCTAACCCTCCTGTTTCCGGAAAATAAAGTCGTAGAGCGTCTGGTAGAGCCGGTCCGGGTCGATCGGCTTGGCCAGGTGGGCGTCCATCCCGGCGGCCTTGCTCTTTTCGATGTCGTCGTCGAAGGCGTTCGCCGTCATGGCGATGATCGGAATGGCCGCCGCGTCGGCGTTGCTCAGGTGGCGGATGGTCCCGGCGGCCGTCAGGCCGTCCATCAGCGGCATCCGGATGTCCATCAGGATCGCGTCGTAATACCCTTTTGGGGATTTGCTGAACAGCTCCATCGCCCGCAGCCCGTTTTCCGCCGTCTCCACCGCGAAGCCCTTGCTCTCCAGCAGCATGACCGCCACCTCGGTGTTGAGGGCGTTGTCCTCCGCCAGCAGCACCCGCCTGCCGGTGAAGTCGTAATCGGCGCCGTCCGGCTGCTGCGCCCGCTCCTCCTTCTCCCCGAGCGCCCTGGAGAAGGCGGAGACCAGGGAGGATTTGAACATCGGCTTGCTCATCAGCAGGTTGACGCCCGCCAGCTTCGCCTCATGCTCGATCGATATCCAGTCGTAGGCGGTCATGATGATGATCGTGACCTCCGTCCCCACGATGGCGCGGATCTGCCGGGCCGTCTCGATCCCGTCCATCTCGGGCATCTTCCAGTCGATCAGGATCATGTCGTAATACTTCCCGCCGCCCCACAGCTCCCGAACCCGGTCGACCGCCTTGCGGCCGCTGTCGACCCATTCGGCCATGACGCCCATCTCGTGGAGGGTGACGACGGCGCTCTCGCAGACCGCCACGTCGTCGTCCACCACCAGCGTCTTGAGGTGGGAGAAGTTGTGGTGCTTCTTCAGGTTATGGCGGAGCTTCTCCTCCTCGGTGATGCCCAGCTTCACGTCGACGGTGAACTCGGTGCCAATCCCCTTGATCGAACGCGCCGTGATCTTCCCGCCCATCAGATCCACGATGTTCTTGGAGATCGCAAGGCCCAGCCCGGTGCCGCCGAAGAGGGCGGTGGTTCCGGTGGACTCCTGCGAAAAGGGCTCGTAGATGTGGGGGAGGAACTCCTCGCTCATGCCCACGCCCGTGTCGTTGACGATGAAGCGGAGCTCGGCGTCGTTTTGGGTCCGCCGGCGCTGGGCGGCGGAGAAGGTGACTTTCCCGCCCTCGCCGGTGAACTTGATCGCGTTGGAAAGGATGTTGAGGAGCACCTGCTGGAGCTTCATCGCGTCCCCGATGTAGTAGTCGTCGAGCACGGGGTCCACGATGCACTCGTAGTCCACCCCCTTGGAGGCCGCCTGCGCGTGGCAGATGGTGCTGATGCCGCCCAAAAAGTCCTCGGTGGGAATTTTTTCGCTCTTCATCAGCATCTTGCCGCTCTCGATCCGGCTCATGTCCAGGATGTCGTTGATGAGGGAAAGCAGGAACCGGGAGGAGATCCCGATTTTGGAGATGCAGTCGGCCACCTGGTCGTCGTCCCCGATCGAATTGGCCGCGATGGTGCTCATGCCGATGATCGCGTTCATGGGGGTGCGGATCTCGTGGCTCATGCGCGAGAGGAAGTCGCTCTTGGCGGCGTTGGCCTGCTCCGCGGCCACGAGCGCCGCGGCCAGCTCCTCCTTCTGCTTCTGCTCCCGCCGCACCACGTCGGTCACGTCCGCCCGCGTCATGCACACCCGGCCGAGCTCCCGGCTGATGTAGAAGACCTGGAACCGCTTGACCCGCCGTTCCCCGGCCTCCCGGAGCTCCAGCACGAAGGTGTAGGCGTCCTGTCCGGCAAGCCGCCGCCGGATGTAGCCGAAGTCGAGCTTCTGTAAAAACTCCGCCCGTTCCGCCTCGTCCATGCAGCGCTCGGCGGATTTTTGGACCTCCTCCCGGAAATCCCCCTGTGCCGGGATGGAGAGCGGACGCTTGCCGCCGCAGGCGGCCACGCGGTACCCGCCGCCGTTCAGGTCGATGTCGGCGATGACGTCGTAGTCCAGTTCGGCGATCCGGTTGAGCAGCTGCTCCTGCAGCCGCTGCTCGGTGACGTCCGCCGTATAGAAGAACATGATGACGTCGCCGGTGGCGGGGTTCAGGCAGGTCCGCAGGTTCGTGCTGCCCCAGAAAAGGCTCCCGTCGTTGCGCCTGCGCAGGAAGCTCAGGCGGTAGTCCACCTTCCCCGCCGCGTAGTCCTCCAATACCTTGCCGCGCGCGAGCATCCGGCGGATCTCCACCCCGTAGGCGGCGTCCACGGCGGACCCGGAGAGGTTCTGGATCGTCTTCACGTAGGTGTCCCCCACATGCGCGACGGCCACGTCCAGGGTGGCCTGGTAGCTCTCCAGACGGTCCCGGGAGACGTTGATGGTCCCCTGGATGCTGCCCTCCCGCGAGGCGAGCTCGGAGAAATAGGCAAGCTCCTCCTCGTAGAGCTCCCGGACCCGGTCGCGGAGGCGCCGCTCGTCGGTGACGTCCACGAAGACGCAGTAGAAATACTGCTCCTCGCCCCGCTCCCGGAAGAGCTGCGCCTTGATGGAGACCCACTTGACGGCGCCGCCCCTGCAGATGATCCGGTGCTCCAGCTGGATCGTATCCCCCCGCAGAAGCTGCTCCTCCAGCAGGGCGGCCGACGGGGCGAAATCGTCCGGATGGATGACCGCGGACATCCGGTTCCCCATGGCCGCGAATTCCTCGCGGGTGTAGCCGATGAACTCAAACAGGCCGTCGTTGGCCTCGATCACCGTGAAATCCGCGTCGGACCGGCAGCGGAAGACCGCGCCCGGGATGTTGTTGTAAAGGCGCAGGACCTCCTCCTGCGCCTCCCTCTGCGCGGTGATGTCGACGCAGACCGACGCGATCGCGGGGCGTCCGTCCTCCGCGACCGTCCTGCGCCCCGCGTCGTGGACCCATATGTAGGAGCCGTCCTTCTTTTTCATCCGGTACTCGACGACGTATTCTCCCTTTTCCGCGAGCTGGGCCTCCACCTGCTCGTCCACCATCCCGCGGTCGTCCGGGTGCATGCAGTTGGCGACCAGCCCGCCGATATCGGCCACGAAGTCCGCCTCGCTCTCATAGCCGAGGTAACGGAGCATCTGGCGGTTGATGAAGTAGAAGGGGAAGCCCTCCTCGATGTACCCGCCCATCATGCCGCCCAGCAGCGAATCGTTGAGCAGCTCCTGCCGCTGCCTGGCGATCTGCTCCACCACCAGGGTCTGGGGGTAGTGCTCCTTCCCCCGCTGGCTGCCGCCCGGCTCCGCGAAATGCAGGCTGCGCACCAGCCAGGTCTCGCCGTCCTCCCGCACGAGGGTGCAGAAGATGCGAAGCCGCCAGGTGTACTGCGTATTCTTCAGGGTCATCTCCGCGGACAGGCAGCAGACATGCTCCGCCGCCATCTGCTCGTGGAGCGCCTCCAGCGCGCAGGCGAAGGGCTCCCGGAGCTCCCCCACGTCCGCCCGCAGGTAGGCGGACATCTCCTCTTTCCCACGGGCCAGCTCGTCTTCGCCCGTGCCCACAAAATCCACCGCGTCGGACAAAAAACCGATCGCCGCCTCCGCGTCCCGCCGTTCGAACCAGTCGCGGCAGAACGCCTCCACGGCCCCCATGGCCGTCCCCCGATAACCCATATCCCTTACCCTTTCCATAGACAGCATTTCCCCTTGCCCTCCGCCTTCGCGCGGTAGAGCGCCCGGTCCGCCCGGGCGATCAGCTCCGTCACCGGCTCCTCCGAGACGCTGAAAACGATCCCCCCGGTGCAGGCGGCCGCGGCCCCCTTTGGGGCGCAGATCTCCCGGGCGGCCCGGCAGATCTCCCCGCCCTTCTTCAGCGCCGCCTCCTCGGAGCGCACCTGTCTCATGACTACCACGAATTCGTCCCCGCCGTAGCGGGAGAGAATGTCGTTTTCGCGGGTGTGCGCGCGCAGGAGCGCGCTGAATTCCTCAATGAGCCGGTCGCCCTCCACATGCCCGAAGGTGTCGTTGGTCTTCTTCAGGTCGTCCAGGTCGAAGAGGCAGACCGCCAGCGGCAGGTCCTCCGCCCGCAGCGCACCCGCGGCAGCGGTGAAGCCCCGCCGGTTCAGAAGGCCCGTCTGGTAGTCCCGGCAGGCCTCCTCCTGCAGGGAGTCCTTCCACTCCTGGAAGGCGGTGGTCCCCATCGCCCGCAGCACCTGCCTGCGCAGGCTCTTGGCGGTGTGGGGCTTGTCCACGTACTCCTCCGCGCCCAGCTCCAGCGCCTTTTCCTCCAGCAGCGCGTCCGGCGGGCCGGTGACGATGACGGGCGTGCTCCACACGGCCCGACTGCGCTTCACGGCCTCCAGCGCCGAGAAGTCGTCCGACCCCGGCAGCGTGGCGCTGAGGAGCACGGCGGCGAGCTTGTCCCGGTTCGCCGCGATGCAGTCGAGCGCGGCGCGCCCGGTCCCGGCCTCCATGACCTGGAAGAGATCCTCAAAGGTCTCCCGCACCAGATCCCGGTAGGCCGCGTCCTCATCGGCGGCCAGGAAGACCGGCCGCCGGCGTTTGGCGCCCGGCTCCTGCTCCGCGACGGCCCCCTCTTCCCGAAGCAGCTTTTCAAACTCTTCGCTGGGCACCGGGCGCACAAAGTAGTAGCCCTGCACATAGTCGCAGTCGATCTCCCGCAGGCGTTCGAGCTGCTCCCGCGTCTCCACGCCCTCGGCAACCACATGCAGTTCCATCCAGCGCGCCAGATCCATGATGAAGCGCAGGATCCCCTGATCGACGGGCTTTGCCGTCTCGCTCTGGATAAAGCGCATGTCCAGCTTCAGCACGTCGATCGGCAGACGGTTGAGCATGTTGAGGGAGGAGTACCCGCTCCCGAAGTCGTCCATTTCGATCACAAAGCCCAGCTCCCGCAGGCGGGCCGCCGTTTCAATGATCTGGTTGGGGTCCTCGGTGTAGGCGCTCTCCGTGATCTCCAAATGGAGCCGCGCGGGCGCCAGCCCGTATTTCCGCACCGTTCCCAGCAGGATCTCCGCGATATCCGCCTGATAGATGTCCGCTCGGGACACGTTGACGGAGACCGGGATGGACGGCAGGCCGGCGTCGTCCCACTTGCGCAGGAAGGAACAACTCCTGTCCCAGACGAAGCGGTCCAGCTTGGTGATGAACCCGTTGCGCTCGAAGAGGGGGATGAACTCCGCGGGGGACTGGAGGCCCCACTCGGGGTGCGCCCAGCGCACCAGCGCCTCCGCGCCCGCCAGGCGGCTGTCCCTGATCCGGTATTTGGGCTGGAGATAGACCTGGAACTGCCCCTGCGCCAGGGCGGACTCCATATTGTCGATGATGGCCTGCTCCCGCAGCAGCTTGCCCCGCAGCTGGTCGTCGTAGGCGGCGAAGTACTTGCCGTACTGGCCCTTGATGCTGCGTGCGGCCAGCAGCGCCCGGTCGCACATCTGCTCGACCGGGACGCCGCAGTCCTCGACCGTGTAGATCCCCCACTTCATCACAATGCTCCGGGCGTTCGCGAGGGCGTTTACCTCCCCGCTCACCCGGACGAACATCTCATCGCTGTAGTCCGTCCGGCGCTCCAGCAGGCAGGCGAACTGGTCCGCGTTGAGCCTCCCGCAGATCCCCGCGTCGCCGATGACCGTGCGGTAGAGCGCCGCGATGTCGTGCAGCAGGCGGTCCCCCGCCGGGATGCCGAAAATGTCGTTGATGAGCTTGAAGTTGTCGATGTCGGAGCAGACGATGTCATACTCCTTCTCCGGGTTCTGCCGGAGGGTCTCCCGGACCCGCTGGTAAAAATATTCCTTGCTGCACAGGCCGGTCAGCCGGTCGTACTGGAACTGGTTGATCATGGCGGCGGTCTCCCGCAGGCTGATGATGCTGGCGGCGCGGTGCAGGATAATCTGCGCCTTATAGGGCTTGGCCACAAAATCCGTGGCGCCATGGGACAGCGCCGCCACCTCGTCGGCCTCGCTGTCGCTCTGCGTGGTGACGATGACCGGGATGGACGCGTAATCGGGGTGGGCCTTGACGATCGAGAGGAAGGTGTAGCCGTCCATGACGGGCATGACGATATCCAGCAGGATCAGGGCGATCCTCTCCCCGTACAGCTCCAGAAGGCCGAGCGCCTCCCGCCCGTCCCCCGCCTCGAGGACCCGGTACTCCGAAGACAGGATCCCGCTGAGCGTCGCCCGGTTGATCTCGCTGTCTTCCACTACCAAAACCGTTTTTTGTGCAGCCATATCTTTGCCCCTTGCTCCAACACGGACCCGGCCGTGGGCATACGCCCGCGGCTTCTCCGTTTACTCTGTTCACATGATGTTTACATTCTATCACGGCGGAGGCGGCTTGTACAACCTTTTTCGGCGTAATATGACCGAACAGGCGAATATTCCGTCAAACGAGCCCTTCTTGTCCCAGCTCTGTAAAAGACTGGATCGTGATTGGAGGAAAAGAAAGCCCCGCCCCTCTCCTTTGGAGAGGGGCGGGGCTTTGAGCGCGGCCGCGTCCGGATATGCAAGCGGACGTCCGTGCCGGTTCGGAGCTATGGACACGCATGGGCTTCCCGCGAAGCTTCCATCCGCACCTCCACCGAGAAGCACCCCTCCTCCCGGCCCGCCGTGGCCGCGCCCCCATACCGTTTCGCGATCTCCCGGATGATCGGCAGGCCGAAGCCGTGGGCGCGTTTATCCGCTTTGCTGGTGCCCTTGTCCGCCGCGTCCTCACAGGCGCTGTTGCGGCAGAGCACCTCCATTTCGCCGTCCGCCCAGGAGATGCCCAGGGAGATCCAGCGTTCGGCCGCGGCCGAACGCTGACAACCCTCCATGGCGTTGTCCAGCAGGTTCATCAGCAGCGAGGTGAGATCGCCGTCGTCAAACGGAAGCTTTTCCGGCAGCCGGGCGAGGTCGAGCTCGACGAAAATATCCATCTGCGCCGCCCGGGCGAGCTGGACCGCGAGGACGGCGTCGATGAGGCTGTGGCCGGTGTAGTCCTGCGGCGCCGTGCCGCCCAGCTTCGGGGCGATCTCGTCGAGGTAGTCGGACAGCTCCCCAAGCGCGCCGACGTCCAGATAATAACGGATGAGCGTCAGCCGGCTGCGGCTCTCATGGAGCTGTTCCCGGGTGCGGCGCACATACTCTTCCGACAGACGGGCCTGTTCGGCGCGCGCCGCGAGCTGGACCTCCGCCACCCTTTCCCGCATGTGCAGGGCGTCGCGCTCCCGGTAGACGCGCACCGTGTCAAAGCAGAGCACGCCGCAGATCACCAGAATCAGGACGCCGCCCGCCTGCTCGATGAACCACCCCAGCAGGATGGGCTCGTACAGGGGCAGGAGCCGGTCCATGATCAGCGCGCAGGCGAAGACGCAGCTCCCCGCGAGCAGCGCCCTCGAATAGCGCAGGCTCCGGCGCAGGGCCCACCAGCAGGAGGCAAGCATACAGAGGGCTGTCGCCCACTTGTAGGCCGACAGCACGCCCGACCAGGCCATCAGCGTCCCGGCGCTTTCGGCCGGGAAGACGCGCACCAGCAGGATCCCGGCGCAGACCGCCGCGCCGGCCGCGCAGACGGGATAATATGCGCGGCGGGGCAGCGCCATGATGCGGGCCTGCAGCCAGGCCAGCGTCGGGAAGAGGCCGTAGGTCCCGAGCCGCTCAAGCACCGGCCACACGCCCTCCTGCCAGCCGAGCGCCTGGGCGATGGGCCATGCGGTGCTCAGGCAGAAGCACAGGCAGAGCAGCGCCAGCGCGCCGTATGGGATGGAGAAGTGATAGCCGGACCGGACCAGCAGGCAGAGCAGGCCGATGAGCGCCGCGACAGCGCACGCGGCGCAGTGGATGATTACCCGCAAAAAGCTCGCCCGGCTTACTTCCGACGGACTGCCGAAGGCGGGCGGATAGACCATGCCGCTGTACACGCCGTCCCGGTCCTCCACCTCGACGACGATTTCGATCCGCTCCCCGGCGGTGAAGGTGACCATGGGGCTTCCGGGCGCGGGCGCGTCCGCGTCCCCCATGCCCACGCTCTGCATGAGCCGTCCGTTGATCCACAGCCGCCAGCGGGAAAAAATCTCGGTCAGTTCCAGCGCGTAGTCGCGCTCGGTCCCGTCGGTGAGCAGTACGGTGCGGTAGGTGGCCCGCCCGTGGGCGGGCGCCGCCGGATCGCCGAGATCGAAGCCCCCATACTGCCCGATGTAGAGATAGGCGTCCGGTTCGGCCCCGGCGATCTCCTCCGGCGAAAGCAGGCGACCGCCATAGAAGGCCCATCCGTCCGCCAGATAGAAGAAGGGGGAGTCCTCATACCAGTCCCCGTCCAGCCGGACGACGCCCATCTTGGCGGCGGGGCGGGGATAGGTGTATTTGTTGTCAAACCGCCAGCAGAGCCAAAAATAAAGGACGCTCGACAGGAGCACGGCCGCCAGCAGGAGCGCAAACCGGGCGTTTTTCCGTTTACCCTCCACGTCGGTCGCCCCCCTTCCTCCGGCGCAGATACAGGAAGGCCCCGCCCGCGAGCGCGGCGCACAGCGCCGCGGCCAAACCGACCGGCGCCGCGCCGGCCTTGGAGGGCACGGCGGCTTCGACCGCGGGCGATGCGCCGTCCGCGGAGGGGACGCCCGCGGGGACGTCGGGCGAATCAGAGGCCGCGCGGCCCTCCGCCTGTCCGGGACGCTCCGATATCAGGTACGCCCCGGCCGTCTCCAGCTCAAAACGCAGCCTGCCGTCTTCCCAGCCGTCGGCGGGCCTCTCCCGGCCGTCCGGACCGGTGCAGAAAAACGCCGCGTTTTCATCTGCCGGGGCATAGTCCACCGTGACCCGGAAGGCAAGACCCCCGAATCCGGCAAGCGCCTCCTCCCCCGACCAGAACCGGACGAGGAACCGGTCCTCCCCCGGCTTCTCCAACTGAGCGTAAAACACGGCGTCCGCCGGAAGGGCGTCCAACAGCGCGGCGGGCAGCGTCACCCTCAGGCCCTGCCCGATCAGGGTGATCCCCTCCGGGTTGGCCGTCCTCTGCGCCGCCAGCTCGGAAGGCGTCAGGGAAACGTCCGCCCCTGCGGGCCGCCGCGGCGCCGCTTCGGCGCCCGGTTCGGGCGGAGACGACTGCACCAGCGTCGTTGAACGGGAACCGGCCGGCTCCGAAGACGGCCGCTCCCGCGCGCCGTCCGGGCCGCCGCTCCCGCCGCCGGACGGCGGCGGGACGACGCCGATCGGCGGCAGGCCGCCCTGCTCGCCCCGGCCGTCGTCGTCCCGGTCGCCGCCGCCGAGCTGGGTGGGGTCCCCGGAGGCGTAGGGGAACTCCAGCGCGTTCGAGATTCCCTCGAACGCGCCGCCCTCCACCACCAGGCGGAAATAGTAGCGGTGGTCAATCTCCAGCCCGCCCAGGTCCGCCGAAGCCATCGTTCCCGCTTCGTCGCCGGGCAAAAGCTCAAAATGGGGGAGCGCAGCGGCGTCCCGCCAGGTTTCGTCCCCGTCGGCCAAATATTGGACAGCGATCCGCTCCGCGCCCGCGATCGGGGTCAAAAAGGCGAGGTGCAGGTCCCCGGCGGACGTCAGGTAGGCGTTCTCAATCCAGGGGGCGTCGGGCGGAACCACATGGAGGGGAACGGTGTAGGGGGGAATCTCCACGGGGAACCAATCCGGGACGCCGACCGGCCGGCAGGCGAGCTCATGGACGCCCGCCGTGGAGCAGTCCACCGGAATCCCCTCCGTAAGCACCGAAACGCGGACCCCGAGGGTGGACGCCCGGCCTTCCGAATCATAGAGAAAATACTCGCTGGTGCGGGGAACGCCCGGCTCCAGGCTTAGGTCAAGCGAAACCTGTCCCCAGGGCGTCCCCTCCACGACGCTGTAGCCGATCTGCTCGATCCGTTCGGCCGGGACGGCGTGGCGGCCGACGGTCTCGGCCCCCTCCGGGAACGGCTCCGTCCGGCAGGCGTCCAGCAGGAGCCCGCCGCCGCACACGACCGATTCGCCGTCGGAGACGGCCGAGCAGCAGAGCAGTTTCAGCGGCCCGTCCGCGCGGATGGCGACGGCCCCCTCGCCTCGCGCCGCAGCCGAAAAATAATTGAGTTCTCGGAGCTCTGCGTCCTTGAGCCAAACCGCCACCGCGTCCGGGCCCTCGGCAGAGAGCTCCATCCAGTCCGCGATCCAGCTCGCGCCCGATTCGACGCAGAGCGCCGCCGCGCCCTCCCCCGAGGCCGCGATCTCCACCTCCTCGCCCGAAAAGCTTCCGGACACCGTGATGAGAGGCCGGCCGCCGCTGCCCTCGAAGCGCACCGGGCCGCTCACCTCCATCGAGCTCCCGCCGGGGATCTCGATGACATGCCCGCCCATCTCCACGAGGGTGGGCTTCCGGGGCTTCAGGATGCTGAAGGAATCTCCGCCGCGCTCCCACACGATGTCCGCCGTGAGGACGATGTGCGCGGCCCCCCGCTCATTGACCAGCTCCCGCAGCTCCGCCGCGCTCCCGCAGCCGAACGCGCCGTCCGGAAGGGGAACGGAAAATTCCGGCTCCCGCTCCGCCGGGGGAACGGGGGCCTCGCCGGAAAGCCCGTCGTCCGCGGGCGGTTCCGCCGGCGCTTCCCCGGACGGTTCCACAGGTTCCTCCGCGGGCGGCTCCGTGTCTTCCGTGAGGTCCACGGGCGGTTCCTTTTCTCCCGCGGGTCCCTCACCGGGCGGCTCCGTGGACGCTTCCCCGGACGGCTCCCCGGCGGGATCCTCCTCCGCGCCGCCGGGCGGAAGAGGCGCGGAGGATTCTGCCTCCACAACGGCCGGAACGGCAGAAAAAGGCGCTTTTTCCCCATCCGCGGCGGACGCCGCAAACGGGGAAAAAGCGCCCCAGCAAAACAGCAGGAGCAGCCAGAGGGCCACCTTTCTTGCCGAACCGTTCATTCACGGCCTCCTTGCTTTTCATCCGGAAAAACCAGCCGGTACCCCCCGTTTGACCGCTCAATGACGATGGAGGGGCATTCTCCCGCGTTTTTCCGCAGCTTGATCCGCAGCGAGGAGATATTGACGAAGACGGTGCGCAGCGCGTCGTTGGGAGCCTGCCCCCAGATTTCGGAATAGAGTTCCTCGGCGGACATCGTCCTGCCGCGGTTGCGCAGCAGCGTGGACAAAAGCAGAAATTCCTTGGGCTTGAGCAGCAGGTCGTGCCCGCCGAGAAAAGCCCGCTGCATCCGGGCGTTCAGCACCAGGCGGCCGGCGTGGGTCTCGACCTCCGCCTGTAAAAGCCAGTGGACGCGGCGGAGCTGGGCCTCGATGCGGGCGATCAGCTCCTCGATCTTATAGGGCTTGATGATGTAGTCGTCGCCGCCCGCCTGCAGCCCCCGCACGATCTGGTCGCTGTCCCCGAGGCTGGTCAGCAGGAGAATCGGCGCGTCGCTGTGGCGGAGCTGACGGCAGAGGTCAAGCCCCGACCCGTCCGGCAGCAGGATGTCGACCACGGCCAGGTCCGGAGGGGCGTCCTCGATCCGCTTGCGCGCCTCGGAGAGCGTCCGGACGGCCGTGACCCGGTATCCGCGCTTCTCCAGCGCCATCCGGTTGTAGTTCAGGATCTTGGTCATGTCCTCGACCAGCAGGATGTGCGGCGGCTCCACGGCATCACTTCCTTCTCTCCGAATCGCACCCGTTTTCTTTATTATAGTGAGTGGATCGACAGATTGCAAGCGAGCAAAAAGGCGGAACCGGCCGTTTCTTCGGACGGATGCAATCCGCCGGGAGTTATGCTATACTGAAAAAAAGACGGGCCGGACGGGCCCCGAGAGGGCTGGAGGGAGCGCCATGGAAAACCGTTTGCGGGAGCACGCTCTGTCAATACTTCCCATTCTGCGCGGCAACGGCCTCGACGCGGGGCCGTTGCGGGCCGCGCTGGACGACTGCGCCGAATTTCGGCTGGCGGTCCCGTTCATCGGCGCGATGAACAGCGGGAAAAGCTCCCTGCTCAACGCCCTGGCGGGCCTTCCGCTGCTGCCGGTGGGGATCACCGCCACGACGGCGGTCCCCACCGGGCTCGTTTTCGGAGAGAACGGGGCCTTCGCGCAGCGCGGCGGCGCGCTGCTGCCGATCGGCCTTGGGGACCTGCGCGCGGGAATCGACCTTGCCGGCGTGACCATGCTGCGCGCCTCCTGCGCGCTGCCGTTTTTCGCGGAGCTCCCGAGCCTCTGCCTGATCGACACGCCCGGCCTCGGCGCGGGCACCCTGGAATCGGAGCGCGCCCTGCGCGAGTCCCTGCCCGACCCCTGCGCCTGCCTGCTGGTCTTCGCCGCCGACGACCCGGTCGTCCGGGAGAGCGAGGCGGCCTTCCTGCGGGAGCTTTCCCTGCGCGGCGCGCCCTTCCACCCGGTCCTGACCAAGTGCGACAAGCTGCTGCCCGCCGAACGGGAGCAGGCGGCCGCGTACCTGCGCGAGAGCCTCGCCGACCTGACGGGCACGGCCCCGGAAGCGGTCGCCTGCGTGAGCGCGCGGGGCGACGTGGAGCCGGTGCGCGAGCTGCTGCGCGGTTTGCAGTCCCGGGCGGCGCGGCTGGCGGAAAACAGGCTGAGACAAGCGCTCCTGCTGGCCGCGAACCAGCTGCGCGAATATCTCCGCATGCGCCGGGACGCGGCGGGGCTCACGGTCCCGGAGTCCGCCCGCCAGATCGAGCTGCTGGAGGAGCGCAGCCGGCTTTTGGCCGGCCCCCTGGAGGAGCAGGCGCGGAAGCTGGAGCAGCAGGCAGGCGACTGGGAGCGGTCGCTGGCCGCGCGTCTCGCCGGGACGGTGGAACGCGCGGCGCCTTCGATGGAGGCGATGCTGCTCTGCGAACAGAATCCCGCGTCCTATGTGGACGACACCCTGCGCGCGGCCGCGCTCGACAGCCTGCGCCGGGAACTGGAGCCCGCGCTCAGGGGCTACCAGAAAAGCGTGAACGCCCTGCTCCGCCTGCAGGGGGTCGCCTCCGGACCGGACGCGGCCGCGCGGTGCGCCGTGTCCCCGTCCTGGGGGGGCCTCGCCGGGTTCCCCGACTCGGACGGCCTGTTCGCGGAAATCCTCGCGCTGCTGCGCGGGGTTCCCCGGGGGCGGCGGCGGGAGTCGCTGCGGGTGATGCTGCCGGTGCGGGTGCTGCCGAAGCTCTCCGAACGGGCGCTGGCGTTTACCGCGCGGGAGGGCGGGACGGCGCTTGAAGCGGTGCGGCAGGCCGCCGGAAAGGCCGTCCGCGAGCAGTCGCTCCTGCGGCGCGCCGCGCTGGAGGAGCTCGAGCGCCGGGGAGAGCCGAACGCGGCGGAGCAGACCCGGCTGCTGCGGGAGATCCGCGCGCAGGCGCAGGCGGCGGACGCCGCCCTGTCCGCCTGCTGCCGGAAGGATGAGGAGGACGCGTATGGAACCGATCTTTGAGAAGACCGAGGAGCAGCGCAGGCGGGCCGAGGCCTTCGCCGCGCGCGTCGCGTCCCTCTGCGCCGCTCTGGAGCCCTACTCCGCGGAGGTCGACGCAGGCGGGCTGGAACTGCTGCTGCGCAGCTTTCGGCGCCGGACGGAGGACTTCTTCCGCGAGAACCGGCGGTTCACGCTGGCGGTGGCCGGCCGGGTGAAGGCTGGGAAATCCACCTTCCTGAACACGCTGCTCTTCGGCGGGCGCGAGGTCCTGTCCAGGGGCCTCACCCCGAAGACCGCGGTGCTCACCCGGATGGAGTACGCCGAGGATGCCTCCCTGACCGCGCGGTTTCTCACCCGGGCGGAGTGGGAGGAGCTCTGCCGTCTGGCGGGCTCGGGGATGGACACCCCCCAGGCCCAGGCGGCGCAGGAGACGGCCGCCCGCGCCGGCCGCTTCGGTACCCCGCTGGAGGAATGTTTCGCGGAGGGGACCCGCCGGATCCCGCTCGGGGGGACCGACGGGCTGGAACCGCTTCTGAACGACTATGTCGGCGAGGGCGGGCGTTTCGCCCCCGCCGTGAACAGCCTGACGCTCGGGCTGCCGCTCGACAGCCTGCGCGACCTGGCCGTGGTGGACACCCCCGGACTCAACGATCCCGTCCTCTCCCGCACGGAACAGACCCGGCGGTGTCTGGAGACCTGCGACGCGATCTTTTTTCTCTCCCGGTGCGGGAGCTTTTTGGACCGCAGCGACCTGGACCTGCTGACCGCCCAGCTCCCTCAGAAGGGGGCGGCGGAGCTCGTCCTTGCGGCCACGCAGTTCGACAGCGCGCTCATCGACATGCTCCCCGGATATCCCGACTTGGAGAGCGCGGCGCGCGACCTGCGCGGCGCCCTGCAGGAGCACGCGGCCCGCAGCGTGGGCGCGGCGGTGCGGGAGCTGCGGCGCGCCGGCTGTCCCGAGCCGGTGACGGCGGCCCTCGAGCGCTGCCGGCGCCCGGTCTTCCTCTCCTCGCTGGCGGAGGATCTCGCGCACAGGCCCGCGCGGGAGCTCGGCGAGCGGGAGCGCCTGCTGCTCCGGCTGCTGGGGGAGCCCGGGCGGGAGGAGCTGGAACGGATCGGCAATTTTGAAGAGGCGCGCGCGGCGTTTTTCCGGGTGGCCGCCGAAAAGGACGACCTGCTCCGCCGCAGGGCGGGGCAGCTCACCGCCGCGGCCCGCGGCGAGCTTGGGATGCTGCTCGAACGTCTGCGGGCGGGCGTGCTCGAAAAGCGGGAACGCCTGCTGGAGGAGGAGGCCGCCATCGGGGAGCGCCAGCGGGAGCTGAGCGCGCACCTCGTCCGGGTGCGGGCCGATGTGGACGAGGCCTTCGCGGAATACCTGGCCCCTCTGGAGCAGGCCCGCCTCGACGTGTCCCGCGAGCTTGACCGCCTGGGCGGGGACTGGGCGCAACTGGACTCACGCGAGGGTGTGGAGAGCATCCCGCGGGTGCGCACCGAATCGGCCGCGCAGCCGCTTCGCCCCTGGACCTGGGGGCGCCGCCGCACCATCTACACCAGCGAGCAGAGGACCTACGCCTTCCTGGACCCCGCCGACGCCCGGCGCAACCTGGAGCAGCTTTGGCTGCTCTCCGCCCAGCTTCAGGCGGCCGCGTTCCTGCTGTTCGCGGACACCTCCCGCCTGCAAAACCGGCTGATGGAGGCCGCGGCCAAAAACTTTCCGCTCCAGAGCCCGGCCCGCCAGCCCGAACGGCTGCGGTCGGCGCTGCGGTCCGCCCTCTCCCGGCTGCCCGCCAAGGAGCGTCCTCAGCCGGACCGGCTGCTCCCGGCGTTTTCCCTTCCCGGGGAGGCCGCCGTGCGGGACGCCCCGGGCCAGGCCGCGCTGCGGGAGGCGGCGCGAAGCGCGGCGCAAAAGATCGTCGAAGAACGCCGGCAGGCGGCCGTCCAGGCGGCCCGCCGCCTGCGGGAGCAGGCCGCCGAGGCGGCGGGCGCTTTTTCCGCCGCCCTGTGCGAGACGCTCCTGCGGGAACGGGACGCGCTGGGCGCGCGAAGCGCCGCGCTGGAACGGGAGTGCGGGCGGCTCCAAACCCTGGCGGAGCTGCTGGGGCACTACCAGTGAGCGCCCCGCCAGTCAATTTTTGTTGAATTCCGTCTTTTTTTCGCATGGCATGCTATAATGGGGACAATATCATTCGCACCGGCTGCCCGGATTATCGGGCGCCGGTGCTTTCCTTTTTTCCGGGGACTAATCCCCCGGAAAATCCGTGACTTTACAGAAAGGGAGGGATCGTATGGATGCGTGCAGCAATGCAAAATCCGCTTTCCGCCTGACGCGGGTGCTCGACCAGTGGTTCCAGCGGGCGGCCGAGGTGGGCGCCTATCTCGAGTACGAGATCGAGGGCGTGGTGAAGGACAACAACGGCGGCGAGGAACGGATTGCCGAGCTTCTGGATGTGATCCTGCCCCCGGTCGCGGAAAACTGCCTGCGCCTGGCGCCCGCGGACCGCTGGATCAGCCTGCATGTCAGCATCCAGCCGCAGGTCCTGCTGCTGGAATGCTCCTCGGCGGGAAAGTATTACCTGGAATCCGGGAAGACGCCGGAAGGCGTCTCCTCGGTGGAACTGACCCAATGCGAGGACAGCTTCCAGCTGCGGATGAAGCTGGAGTGCTAGGCCCCCGCCCGGCGGGGCGGGCGCTTGGGAGAACACAGATTGATTGGAGGGGGAGATCCTTATGATCGACTACGAAAAGGCGGAAGCATTGATCGGGACCGAAAAATATCCGGAGGCCATCGCCCTGCTGGCGGCGGAACCGGTCTCCATATTGGACGACGGGAACTTCGAGCGGATGGAACGCTGCCTGTCCTCGCTGCCGGAGCAGGTGCTCCAGCAGTCGCCCGAGGGGTGCTTTCTCGCCCTCTCGGCGGACCTTCGCCTGGGGCGGGCGAATTCGGCGCGCCAGTGGTTCAACCAGCTCGCCGTCCTGCGCGACCAGTGCCCGGAGGGGTCCCCGGCGCGCGCGGCGGTGGTGCGGTACGTCTGCCTTGCGGGCATCATGCTGCCGCAGACGGACAACGCCCAGATCCTGCTGCTGCTTTCCATCCTGCACAACGAGACGATCAGCCACCGGCTGCCGCCCGTCCACCTGAGCGCCACCGGGCGCAGGCCCAGCGTGCTGCGCGGGGCGAAGGACCTCTCCGATTGGGGCAGGAACTACCGCGCGGTGGCCAACATCGTGACCCCCCTGGAGGATTCGGTGCTGCCGGACGGCGGGGCGGGCGCGGTCTCCGCGGCGGTGGCGGAACTGCTCTATGAGCGGGGCAGCCTGGACGCCGCGAGCATCGAGGTCGCCGGCGCGCTCTCCAGCCCCAACGTGGAGATCGCCTTCGCCGGTTACGCGCAGCTCGCGCGGATCGCCCGGCTGGACGGCGTTTCAAACGGGCGGCCGGAGGAGGTCCTGCAAAAACTGGGGGTTCTTCTGGAGGAGCGGGGGGCCGCCCACCTGCTCCCCAACTATCGCGCGCTGTGCATCCGCTTCGATATCCACCGCGGCCAATTGGACGCGGTGGAGGAATGGGCGGCCGCGAGCCAGGTCGACGCGCTGAAGGACTGCTGCCTCAGCAACGCCTATGAGCTGATGTCCCGCGCCAAGGCGCTCATCGCCCTCGGGCGCTGCCGGGAGGCGGTGACGCTGCTGGAGAGCCTGATGCTCGTGTTCCGGTCGGACATCCGGCCGCTCGACACCATCGAATGCCTCGTGGACAGCGCCATCGCCTGCGAACTGCTGGGGAGCCGCAACCTGGCGCTGGATAAGCTGGAGGAGGCGCTCCTGCTGGCCGCGCCCTTCCGGTACGTCCGGGTCATCGCGGACGGCGGACAGGTCGCGGCCCGGCTTCTGGGGCAGCTGGTGAAGGAGAACCGCCGGACGGGCAGCCTGTCCGCCTCCTATCTGCAAAGCGTGCTGGAGACCGCGAAAAACTACGCGCTGCTCTTCCCCCTGCTCTATGACCAGGACCGCGCGGCCCCGAAGGCTTCGGCCGGCTACATGCCCGACGTCACCCCCACCGAGCTGCAGGTGCTGCAGATGCTCGCCGCCGGCAAATCCAACAACCAGATCCGCGAGCAGCTCGGCGTCAAGCTCCAGACGGTGAAGTTCCACGTCTCCAACCTCCTTGAAAAGCTCGGCGCGAAAAACCGCATCGAGGCGGTCAATATCGCCAAGGAGCTCAAAATCCTGTAAATTTTTCTTCCGAAACAATACTTTAGTCCAGTTTACGAAAAGAAAAAGTGTGTTACTTTAAACTCATGAAAGCGAGCTGCGGGCGGGAAGGGGGCAAACGGGATGCGGGGCATATCCGAATTGCGGCAGAAGCAGCGGCGGGAGGCCGCCGCGCGCCTGACCTCCCCCGCACACATCCTCCAGAACCGCTTTGAGGAGCATCAGAGCATCGAGGGTTATTTCGAGGACCGGACGGTGCCGGACTTTCTGGGCTGCGACCGGTTGTGGAAATGGGACACCCTCTACGGCACCGTCCAGATGGGCTACGACCCCAAGCGGGGCCAGAGCTTCCTCTTCGCGAACATCAAAACCTCGATCTTCGACACGGCCGCGAGCCAGGAGCAACGCAAGATGAACGACCGCCAGCGGATGAGCCAGCTCAAGACCGGCAACCAGAACCGGGCGTTTTCCGCCCGGCGGCGGGCCAACAGCTCGGTGCTCCTCTACAAGGCGGAGAACAAGCCCTGGAGCGAGCAGTCGATCCGCCCCTACTTACAGCGGCAGAGCCTGGAGGCCCTCCAGAAGACGATGCCCTTTTTGAACGCCGCGCAGGAGCGGACGGAGCGCAGAGGCCTGCTGGCAAGGGACCGGGCGCTCTCCGCGGCGGAGCGGGATGTCCGGGGGCCGGAACGCGCGGGGGTGCGGGCCGAGCGGCGGGAGCTCTCCCGGGAGCTCGACTTCCTCGGTTCGATCGTCCGGCGCAAGCAGGCGCAGTCGCGCGGGTTCTTCCGCAAGCTCAACATCGCCTTCGACCTGCAAAAGCAGAAGATGTTTGAATACTACCGCGGCCGGATCGCCGCACGCCGCCTCGAGGCGGAAAACCTGACGCCCGAGACCCCGGAGAAGGATGAGAAGAAATGACCTTTGAGACAGCCGACCGCGAACCGCTGCAGGCCGTCCTCGCGCTGGGAAAACGCTGCGACGGGGGCGAAATTCTCCGCGCCCCGCAGGGCTTTGCGGAGGACGGGGCGTTCGGCCGTGTGTGCGCCGCCTTCGGACTGGACGCGCGCGAGACCGCCGCGTTCGCCTGGTGCCTCTACCGCGCCGCCTGCCTGCGGCCCTTCCCGGAGCCCCGGGAGCTGGCCGCGCTGTGCGCTGCAGAGGGCGGCGCGCCCGCGCCGCTGCCGCTGCTCTTCTCCCCGGAGGCGGGCGGCCTTCTGCGGACAGCCTGCGAATGCGCGTTCGGCCAGGAGCCGCGGCTTCCCGCCTGGGTGCGGCCGATCGCGCCGCCCGTCGGCGAAAGCTACCACGGCGGCGCGCTCCCGGCGGCGCTGGACGCCTTTCTGGATCGCTGCTCCGCCGGGGAGGACCTCGTCCCGGCGATGGCCTGCCTGACGGGCGGGCCCGGAACGGGGAAAAAATATCTTCTGAACGAATGCTGTTTCCGCCGGGGCTGCGGGATGCTCGCGGCCGACTGCGCGGCGATTGGTACGGAGGACCTCCCGGAACTGGCGGGGCTGGCGCTGCTCTTCAACGCGCTCGTCTGCCTCGACCGGTACGAGGACGCCCACGCGCCGCTGGCCGAGGGGCTGTTCCGGTGGTTTTCGCTGGTCCTGTGCAGCGCACGGACGCCGGTTTCGGCGCCGGAGGGCTGCCGGGCGTTTTTTGAGCGGGAGGTCCCGCCGCCCGCCGCCCCCGAACGCCTGCGGGCGATGCGGGAGCTTTTCCCCGGCCAGCCGGATGCGGAGCTCTCCCGCGCCGCGTCCCTCTGCCGCGCCCCGGTGGGCGCGCTCGTGAAGGCCGCGGCCCGGCTGCGGGCCGAGACGGCCGCGGGCGGGCCCGGGGACCTGCGGGAGGCCCTGCGCCGTGAAAACGGGCAGGCGCTCAACCAGAGCGCCCAGCGGATTCAAAACGGCAAGCGGATGGAGGACCTCGTGCTCCCGCCGGAACAGAAGCGCCAGCTCGAAAGCCTCTGCGCGTTCGCCCGGGGACGGGAGACCGTCTGGAAGCGCTGGGGGTTCGCGCGCACGATCCCCGGCGGTCAGGGGCTGACCGCCCTCTTCTACGGCGCGAGCGGCACCGGCAAGACGCTGGCCGCCTCGGTGGTCGCGAACGAACTGGGACTACCGCTCTACCGGGTGGACCTCTCCCAGCTCATCAGCAAGTACATCGGGGAAACCCAGAAAAATATCGGCAGAATCTTCGACGCGGCGGAAAGCGCCGACTGCATCCTCTTTTTCGACGAGGCGGACGCCCTCTTCTCCCGGCGGACCGAGGCGACCGACGCCCAGGACCGCTACGCCAACGCGGAAATCGCCTATCTTTTGCAGCGCACCGAGCAGTATGACGGCATCATCCTGCTAGCAACCAACCTGCTGCAGAACTTCGACGAGGCGTTCCGGCGGCGGATCGGCTTCATGATCCGCTTCCCCACGCCCGACGAGGCGATGCGGGAGGCGCTCTGGCGGGGGATCTTCCCGGAGGAGGCCCCGCTCTCCGATATCGACTATCCGCTCCTGGCCAGGGAGCTGGAGCTGACCGGCGCGGGAATCCGCGCCTGCGCCCTCAACGCCGCTCGCATGGCGGCGGCAGAAAACGGAGAAATCAACCTGGAGCGGCTCTGCCGGGCCGCCCGCGAGGAATACCAAAAGCTTGGAAAAACCTTCCCGGCACGGTTCGGGCAGAGGTTCCCCACAGGAAAGGAGCTGGACGGATGAACTTTTGGAAACGGACTTTCGCGACGCTGGCGGCCTTTGCCATCCTGCTGGGGGCCGTCCCGGAGCTGCCCGCGCCGCTGGCGGCGCCCGTCTTTGCGGCGGACGAGGATACGGAGGCCGTGGGCCCAAATGACAAAACCGCCTTTCTGGTGACCCTCGCGGACGGAAAGACCGAAGAAACCTGGTCCTTCAACGATGTCCGCCGCGGCTGGCGCCAAGAGAACGGTTCGGCGGCAACTTACACCAAGGCGGTACAACAGAAAAATATCGAGGCAAGCGGAAGCGAACTGAAGGGGCTCGAAATTGAGGGTAAGACGGCGCGCTCCCTTTCCGCGGAAATCGACGGAGCCGGCAAGACCATCACGCTGGCGGACGGCACCGAGTTGTCGCCCGAGACGGGTCGGTATTCGGCCGGTCTCTTCCCTTACGTCGAAGGCGGCAGCCTCAAAAACATCACGGTCCTGCTAGAGGGCGGGGTTTTCTATATCCAGCCCGCTTCCCCCAGCATCGGCCAGGCGGTCTACCACGCGGGCATCCTCGTGGGGGAGATATACGGCGGCAACATCAAAAACTGCGCCGTCGTCAGCAGGGTGAAGACCGGAAGCCTGGAAATCCGTAACGTTTTGATGGGCCTGGGCTCCTACAGCGTCGGCGGTCTCGCCGGGTGGGCCCACGGCGGCACGTCCATCGACGGATGCTATTCCGACGCAGACGTCTACGCCGGCCTGGGAAGCGGCAACATCTCCGGCACCTACAAGTATGTGGGCGGCCTGGTGGGCCTGATGGGCGACAGCAGCACCGCCGTGAGCAACTGCGCCTACTACGGACAAAAAGTCTATGTCTACGACTTCGACCCAGAGAGGTGCCCCAGCATCTCGAGGCGTTCCGCCTCGGCAGGCGCCCTGGCCGGCGGCACGGAGGGCGGCGCGGGGCTCCAGAACAGCTACGCCCACAAGGGCGCCGTGCGGATCTACGACATCCAGGAGGGGAACGGCGGCACCGATATTCGGAATACGATAAATGACCTGGGGAACCGTACAAATCCCCTCTCGGGATTTCCCGCCGTCATCGGCGGCGGCGCGGCAGGCACCGTGGCGGGCAACACCGCCACCGGCTTCAGCAGCGTTTACAGCCAATTCACCTGCCATGTCAACTCAAACGGCCTCAGTTATGACGGCAAGACCGGCACGACGGCCACCGCCTCGAGGCTCGGCGCCTCGTGGATCGACGTGAACACCAGCATCCCCAACCTGAAATGGCTGGTCGGAAGCGGCGCGCCCGAGGTCAAGGTGACGGGCAGCCCCTGGCCGCCCACCGTAGCCATCACCCCCTACCCCGTGGCGGGCAACGACTGGCGGTTCGACGCGTCGGTCCCGGTCATGGGCACAATGCCCACCGCCAACCCGCCCGCAGGCATCACCATCGATTCCTCGGCGGGCATGGCCGGGGTCGTGGTCGTGCCGCACGGCGTGGCGGGCAAGGACGACTTTTACGCCGGGCTGACCTACGACTTTGTCGCCCGGCTGTCGGGCGTCACGTCCACGGACGGGTTCCGCGTGAACTGGAGCGCCGGGCCGGAGCCCGCCGCAACGGCCGACGGCGCGCTCGCGATCCCGGCGGAATCCGCCGGGAAAGCGGTCACCGTCACCGCCGCCGCGGTCAGCACCGCGAGCGGTTCCACGGTCGGTACCGGCAGCTATTCCTTTACGCCGAAGGCCGGCGACCTGAAGGTCACCAGCACCGTCGAAGAGGTGGAGCCCGGCGGGAGCGTCGGGGTCGGCGCGGAAGTCACCTCCGGGCTGCCGGAGGGATGGGACGTCGTCTTTTCGGTCGAGGGAAAGTCCGGCACCGAAGTGACAAAGGAGGGCGGCGGATACCTGCTGAACGCCGCGCCGGACGAAACGGGGACGGGCGGAAAGCTCACCGTCACCGCCACGGCTGAAAATGCCGGCTTCCCCGGCGCGCGGCTGACCGCCTCCAAAGAGATCACGCTGAAAGAAAAGGCCCCCGGCCCGGAATATGCCGACGAACTGCAGCTGGCTCCCGCCGAAGGCGGCTCCGGCGGCGGCAGAGAGCTCCTCCCCGGGCAAAAGGTGAAGCTTTCGGTGACGGCCCCCACGGTACCGGAGGGCGCGGTCCCCGGCGCGCTTTCCACCACGGCCTGGTCGGGCGGCGGACTTGACGGCGCCACGGGCGCGAGCGTGGAATATACCGCGCCCGCGGACGGCGTCAGCGGCACGGTTACGATCACGGCCACTCTGAAGGTCGGCGCCGGCACGGAGGACGCACCCGGAGAGGTCGACTATACCGCGGTCTTTTCCATCACCGCGAAGACGCCGGACACGCCGGGCACGCCCACCGCCGGCAGGGTAACCGTGACGGTCCCATCGCCGGACCGGCTCGACGGAAGCGGCAAGCACGTCGAGGCGGGGGATCCCGGCGGATCGGTCCGCAACCACTATACGCTGACCTTCAACGCGCACACGGTGTCCGACAGGGACAACAAAACCGTCATGGACGTGCTTGCGTTCTATAAGTACCAGTTCGTCAAGGCGAATGCGAACGTGAATGAGAGCGGCTTTGCCGAGAGCGAAAAGGACGACAACGTCACCGACCTTTCGGGCAGCGCGGAGACCGGGATCGGCTTCTCCCTGAAGGACCCCGCGGCGGATAACGCCGTCTATCTTAAGCTCTATATCGATGGGGACAACGCCAGCCGCACAAGGGGCGGGGCGGTCGTCTACAAGGTCCCGCTCGCGTCCTGGAGCACCGCGCTCCCGCCGGAGCCCGGCTGGACCGCCGACGAGGGCAAGCCGGTCGGCAGCTATACGGCCTCGGTGAACCCGTACAAACCGGACCACACGCCGGAAGGGGCGGAAAGTCCGACCGCGATGGACCTTTCCAGGCTGGAGTATCTGGATTCGAGGGATTCTACCAGCCATACCGGCTTCACGGAAAAGGACCTCGTCTCCGGGAAAGACATCGAGATCACCAACGTGCGGCTCTCCAGGGTCCCCTTCGACGCCCTCTATGAGGAGTATTTCCTCCCGTCCGGTTCGGGCAGCGGCAACTCGGGCGGCAGAACCAACCCGCCGGTCTTTTCGACCGGCAAGGACGGGATCATCGACGAATCGATCGGCATCGTCATCACGGTGCCGGGGGAGCCGGACGCCGTCATCCGCTACACCACCTCCGTCGTGGACGAGGGCGAGAACTTCATGGACCCGACCAGGGACACCGGCACCGTCTACGCCGGGCCGATCCCCTTCCCCACGGACAAGACGACCTTCGGCATCAAGGCGATCGCGACCGCGGGGGATAAGCTGCCCAGCACGGTGTCGTATATCCGCTACAACTCCACGACCAACATCGGCAGGCCCGACCCGCCGGAGCTCAGGCTGAACGGGCTGGCCTTCGACCCGGCCATGACCTATCCCTCCGGAAGCAAGATCCATTTCACCCACCCCTTCCTGGGGAAGGGCGCCGTCCGCTTCACCATCGACGGAAGCACCCCCACCGAGGCGAACGCCAAGGAGTACAACGAGCAGGAGCCGCTCGACCTGCCCGGCGACTACGCGGTGGTGACCATCCGGGCGTATTTCAAGCGAACGGACGTGCCCGATAAGGTGAGCGACACCGTCAGCTTCCCCGTGCGCGTGCGCCAGGCACTGGGCGGTCCGGCCGCGAGCGTCAATCCCAACACGTCGGTGACCAACGGGCAAAGCCTGTTGCTCACCCTTTCGGACAAGACGCTCGAACAGCTCGACAGCAACTATGGGACCTCCGGCGCCTTTTTGCAGCGGGTGACCTATCACGCCGCCGACGGGCTTCATGACAGCGGCGGCCGGCTGCTGACCGATCTTGTCATGCAGGATTCCGGTTCCGAAAACGACGCCTCCATCTCGCTGGACCGCGCCAGCGACGCCCCGCAGGACGGGGCCGAGTACATCAACTGCATCCTGACTCTCGACAATTTCGCCATGCCCACCCTGCAGTATGTCATGGGGGACGAGGATCCGATCGCGGCGGGCACCGCCTATTCCTACGGGCTGCGGACGGTCACCGGCTCCACCGACGACGCGGGCGTCACGGCCTACACGGTCAGCTACCGCAATCCCCAGACGATCACACTCGAGGGGGAACCCAAGAAATCCGTCACCGTGAAGGCGGCGGTGCTCACCAAGAGCGAAACCTATGACAACAGCGCGGTTTCCACCTTCCTCTACCGGCTGCTGGACCGGACGGCGGCGCCCGAGGCGTCGCCGAAGCCTCCGGACGACGAGGCGCTCGAGCTGCGGCCGGACGAGACGATCAAACTGTCCAGCAAGACCGCCGGCGCGAGCATCTACTACACCGACGACGACACCCCGCCCGCCCTGAAGGTGGACGGCGCCCCGGACGGCACCACCAGGCTCTACGACCCGAAGACCGGCATCCCCATGAACAAGGACGCCCTCACCTTCTACATCATCCGGGCGTTCGCGGTCACCCCGGGCTACGACCAGAGCGAGGTCGCGGTCTTCCGCTACCAGCTTCCCGCGCGGGTGCAGGCGGTGCTGGCCAGCCCGGACGACGGCGATGAGATCGTGAAGGGCACCAAGGTCACCCTCACCTGCACCACCAGGGACGCGACCATCTATTACACCACCAACGACAGCACGCCCGAGCCCTACAAGAGCCCCGTCTACTCCTCCCCCATCCAGATCGACGAGGACACGGTCATCCGGGCCATCGCCGAGAAGGACGGGATGCAGAGCGCCGAGGCGGTCTACGACTACGAGGTGGCGGGCACCCTGAAGAAGCCCTCCTCCTCGCTCGACAGCGGCTCGGTGGTCTACAAGGGCACCCGCATCAGGCTTTCCGGCAAGGAGACGATCGCCTACACGGTGGACGGCAGCGATCCCAAGGCCATCCTGAAGGAGGACGACAAGAAGGACTCCTCCGGCGGCGGCACCACCATCACAGTGACCACGGGCGAAAAGGAGAAGGACGACCAGGTGCTCTACGGCGAGAACGTGGTGATCGACGCCGACTTCGGGGAATCGGTGACCGTGACCGCCTTCTGCTACGGCGGCGGCAAGACCCCCAGCGAGACGTCGACCTTTACCTACACCATCTGTGAAAAGGAGGACTACCTGACGGCGGTTCCCCCGGCGGGCAGCGTCCTGCGGCCGGACGACTCGGTGACCCTCACCACCTCGCTCACCGACGGCATGATCTTCTACACGGTCGGCGGCGACGCGCCCGACGTGCGTTCCTCCGGCAGCGGCTACCGCCATTCGGCGCGGGGCGACGCCGTCGAGGGCAGCACCGTGCCGGTGGAGGGAGAGCCCGGCAGCACCTTCACCATCCGGGCCACGGCGGTGCAGGACGGCGGCGACGGCGGCACCACGGTCGTCTTCTCCTACCAGATCGCCGAGCGCACCCCCGCGCCCACCGCGTCGATCCCCTCCGGGGCGGTCACGCTCGACGGCGCGGCGGTGGTCCTCACCGTCAAGGAGGGCGACATCTTCTACACGACCGACGGCGCCGACCCGACCACCTCCAGCACCCTCTACACAGGCCCCATCTCCGTCACCGGCTCGATGGTGCTCAAGGCCGTCGCCGTCGCGGAGGGCAAGGAGCCCAGCGAGATCGTCCAGTACGTCTACACCCACGCCGGCCAGACGGCCGCGCCGGTGATGAGCGTGCCGGGCGGCGAGATCGAGCAGGGCACCAAGGTGGAGCTGAAAACCGAGACGCTCGGCGCGGTCATCTACTACACGACCGACGGCACCGAGCCCACCGAGCAGAGCATGACCTACACCGCCCCGGTGACCATCATGCGGCCGGTGACCCTCAAGGCGAAGGCGGCGCTGCCCGGACTCCACGACAGCGTGGTGAACGCCGCCACCTACACCGTCTTCGAACCGGAAAAGCCGGAAACCGAAAACGAAGCCGATAAGCTATTGCGTCTGGAGACCGATCGGCTGGCAAGCCGCCGGACCTATTCGGACGAGACCGCCGGGCCGAGCTTCTCCGACGTCGTGCTCGTGGATACCCAGTTCAACGCCGTGCTCTCCGCACCGGACGGGAGCGTCCCCGGGGACGCCCGGCTGGTGATCCGCAGGGTGGAGCCCTCGAGGAAGGAGCGGCAGGCGGTGCAGACCCAGTTCGGCTACGCCATCGTCTCCGCCTTTGAGGTGACGCTCGAACGCGGCGGCGAGGAGATCGGGCTCTCCGGCGAGGCCGAGCTCGGGCTTCCGGTCCCCGCGGACTACCAGAACGGCGTGGTCATGATCTGCCGGCTGGCCGAGGACGGGTCGGTGGAGGCCTGCGACACCCGGCGTTCCGGCGGGATCGCCTACGCCATGCGCGACCATCTTTCCAAATACGCGATCATCGTCCCGGAAGCGGCCGCCGCCATGAGCGGGGGCGCGCGCTCCGGTCTCCCATGGGCACTCGGCGGCCTGGCCGCATCCGCGGCCGCGGCCGGGATCGTCCTGGCGGCGCTCCGCCGGAGAAGGAAAAAACAGCGGAGCGAGGATTTACCGGAGGCCTGACGGCCGCGGGGTCCGCTTCCAAATCTATAGAGAAAGCAGGTCGATCGGATGCAAAACCGCAGGTATTTTCCGTTTGAACGGAACTCCTTTTATCCCGGCAAGCTGCTCACCGCCCGCGACTTCGAGGCGGAGCAGCGGTACATGAACGACAAGCGGCGCCTCATGAACCGGCTCTTCGGCGGCAGCGGCATCGTGGCCGGCCTGGGGGTCATCATGGCGGACGACGCCTCGGTGATCCTGCAGGCGGGCTGCGCGCTCGACGCCAGCGGCCGCGAGATCGTGGTGCCGGAGACCCGGGTCATCAAGCTCCCCACTGTGGAGGGCTACGACCGGCTCACCTCCAACTGCGCCTACCTCGGCATCTCCTACGGGGAGACGCCGGAGGAGGAGGTCTACTCGGTGATGAGCGACGAGAACGGCGCGCCGCGCTTCAACAAGCTGGCGGAGGGCTACAAGCTCACGCTGACGGACGAGTCGATGGCCGCCAGGGTGCCGCGGGAGCTGGACGAATTTGTCAACCGCGTGGTTATTTACGCCGCCGAGGACGTGGAGGCCGCGCTGCTGGTTCCCGCCTGCCTGCCCAGGGAGAGCGCGCTGCGGGTGCGCTTCACCATCACCCGCCAGACGCCCGGCACCGGGGAATACGCCTTCTCCTGCCGGCTCGGGGCCCCGGGCTTCCAGACCGGGAGCGGGGCGGCGCTGGACATTTCGGCGGACAAGGTGAAGCTCTCCCACGGAGAACAGCGGTCCTTCGACTATCTGCTGCGCCCGGAGCCCTACCTGTGGGGAGGCGGCGCGGTGACGCTGGCCGTGGAGAACTTCGCGATCCGCCGCGGCGACGAGGAGTTCACCCTCAACCGCCGGATGGAAGCGGTGGTCAAGCCGGTGGACCAGACGCTCGACGCCTTTTACCTCTCGGCCTGCTACGGCAGGCCGATGGATAAGCAGCTCACCGAAACGTTCGACGAGCGGCTCTGGATCGCGAAGCTGCTGCTCCTGCGGCGCGGAAGCTCGATCATCGTCGACCGGGTGCTGCCGCCGCCCTTTGGCCAGTACAGCTACAACGCCCAGCAGCTCATGCTGCTGCGGGAGCTGGAGGAATACTACCCCGCGCCGCGCGGGGAGGCGGAAGCCCCGCCCGCCGGCCGGACGGCGGAAGCCCCGGCCGTATCGGCCCCCGAGCCCGGCGGGCTGCGCAGCACCGCCTGCGGCGTCTTCAACCTCTCGCTGGGGCTGGGCGCGGACCAGAAGGGTCCCGCCTTTTCGGAGGAGATCATGCACGGGCTCGGCAAGGGCCCGGTCTACGTGGACGTCGGGGTCGAGTACATCGACGCGGCCTCCGAGCCGGGCGGCAGCGGCGAGATCCTGCTGGGGAACGTCTCCCTCTTCAAATCGGACGCGCCCGCGGGCGGCGAGGAGCGGATCTACAACCTCTCCACCGCCGTCAAGGTTCTTCCGGAGCGCGGCACCTTCGTCGTGGCGGTCAGCCTCGAGAAGCCGACCGGGCTCATCAGCCTGCGGATCCGCTGGTTCGCCTTCCGGCTCGGGGAGCTCTCCAAGCAGCTCAAGCCGCAGGACAGGGGCGAACGGATGCTGATGCTCAATCCCGATACGATCGTGCTGGCGCCGAAGGCCGCCGCCCACCTCTCCCCCGTCTTCGTGAACATGCCCAGCGAGGCCTGCACCTTCCGGGTGATGGATCCCGAGGGCGGCACGGTGGACCAGAACGGCCTCTACACCGCTCCCGCCAGGGAGGGCGCCTATGAGGTCCGGGTGGAGGCGGTCAGCGATCCGACCATCTATACCCACGCGTTCATGATCGTCACACAGAAGAAAAAGGAAGAATAGCGGCTTTGCCGCCGTGTTGAAAGGGGGCCAGGCGGACCGTGTCGGAATTACTCAGCATGCGGCTGGAGCCGGTGCGCACCGTCCTCAAAAACGAGGTGAACGAGATCGCCGTCTGCGTCGATTTGGGACGGCGGACGGGCGTGTTCTACACCATGATCTCGATCACCGAGCCGCGCGTCCGGCTGGGGGTGGCCGCGCTGCTGGCGCAGGGCCTCTTCTCCCAGACGAGCGACTACCTCGGCTCCTATTCCCAGGGGGACCGGCTGAACCTCGTGTTCCTCTACCGGGACGAGAACCTGCTCGAGCGGCAGGGGCCGTTCTACGCCACGAGCTTCGCCCACCGCAAACGGATCGCGCAAAACCTCGTGGTCGCGCTGGCGGAGTCGCAGGTGACCGGGTCCGTCGGGCTGCTGCTGCTCTCGCAGCGCAACCTCAACATCGCCCCCGATCTGACGGTTTACCTCAACTACTTCCTCGACTTCCAGAAGTGGGACCCGGACACGGAGGACAGCCAGTTCTACCGGTATGCCGCGCAGGCGGTCTTCCAGATCCTCTCCCAGGAATATGAGCTGCGGTCGGAGGGACAGTTCGACAGCTACCCCAGCGAGCTGCAGGCCTTCTACAAGAAGGCCGAGACCAAGGGCTTCCTCTCCCACAGCGCGATTCTCGCGGCGCTCAAGGCCATGCCCGACCGGCCCATCGAGCTTCGGGTGGGCGTGCGCAGGCTGGCGGGGCGCGCGGGGGACCTGCTGGAATGGGTCAAAAGTCGCAGCATGGCCATTTTCGTGGCGGCCCTGGTCCTCGCGACCGTCATCTATGCGGGCTACCAGATCACCCTGCGGCTCTCCTACCGGAGCGCAGCGGAAAAAAACACCGCCTACGCGGGGCTTTCCAACATTGGGGACATCGCGCTCGGCGATGAGACGATTTAAACGAGGGGAGGCTGGCCAATGACCAGGATCTTGCGGGCGATTGTGGTTCTGGCGGCGGCTGCGGCGGCCGTCCTGACGGCCGTGGCCACCGCCGCGGACTACGCCGTCCCGATCGACCGGGTCGCCGGGCTCGCGGCCGCGCCCGAGGGGCGCACCTGCCTCGCCCTGTACGAGGGGGATGCCATCAAAATCCGGCTGGTGGACGCGGAAGGCGTCATGCGCGCGAGCGCGTCGCTGCCCCGCGTGCGGGACGGGCACCTCTATGCGGTGGCCGATATGGACGTCGACGCGGAGGGCGTCCTCTACCTGCTCTGCGACCTCTCCGACCCGGAGAGCGGCGAATACCAGGGGCAGGAGCTCTCCCTCTACGACCCGTCCGCCCTCTTCCGCAAGCGGCTGGCCCGCCACCAGTTCGATCCGCAGCTCCCCATCCGCTACCGCTGGCTGAACGTCCAGAGCTCGCTGGTCCTGATGGCGGTCGACCAGTCGGGAAACGCGCTCATCCGGGAGGCCTACGACCCGGCCTCCCTCTACGGCCGGCAGCCGCCCGCCCCGATGGGAACCCGGAACTATCCGCTCGACGCGGAGGAGGGCATCTGGGAGGCGGTGATCGCCGGGAGCGACGTGGCCTACGCCACCAAGTCGGGCAAGGTCTTCCTGACCGCCGAGGGCGGCGGAGACCCGGTCGAGGTCTACCCGAACCGGGTGCTCACCGAGCTGATGTATCCGCTCTTTCTGGCGCCCCAGGGCGCGGATGAAATCTACATCGGGGAGCAGGAGAGCGGCGACCTTCTCTCGCTCGGCCTGCGCGACGGCGGAACGGCCCTCCTCAAGAGCGGCACCGAACCCTTTTCGGGGGTCAGCGGCTATACGCCGGGAAGCCTGCGCGCGGTGTCGATGACCGACCCGCAGAACTTTTCCGCGCTCGCCCCCAATGCCGACGGCTTCGCGCTGATCACCTCCCAAGACGGGGAGGTCACGGCGGCCGAGAGCCTGCGTCCCTCCCTGGGAGGCCTGGCGCTGAAGGTTCTCTGGACCTTCCTGCGGTATCTGGCGCTCCTGCTGGCCGCGATGCTGCTGGTCTACGGCTTCATCCACCTGCTGGGCCGGGGACGCACGATCCTCGCCAAGCTGATCCTCTCCTCCATCCCGCTGCTGGCGGTGGCACTGGTGGTATTCGGCGTCTTTTCCTACCGCGCCTATTCGGCCGCCATCACGCAGAGCTTTCAGAAGCAGGTAGAGGACGAGGGCAACCTGCTGACCGCCCTCTTCGGCACCGAGAGCTTCGACGAGATCGAATATCCCTACGACTACACGGGCGAGGCCTACGGATACCTGCGCCAGCAGATGTCCACCCGGCCGGTCCATACCGCCACCGCCTACTATGAGCACCAGCAGCTCTATATCGGCGTGGACTTTGAAAACCCCTGCTTCTATCCCTTCGACGTCCGGCTGGACGCCGGCGCGCGGGAGCTCTACCTGCAGGCGGCCTATACCGGCCGGGCGCAGTCCGGCGTCCTGGACGACGAAAACGGGCGGCGTCTCGTCAGTGTCACGCCGGTGGGCGGCACCTCCGGGACCGCGGTCTACCTGCTCGAGGCGGGCATCCTGACGTCGAACCTGGACGCATACACCGCGAGCTATCTGCGCACCTACGTGGTGGTTTCGCTCCTCTTCCTGGCGGCGATCGGCGCGCTGCTCACCTTCCTGTTCCGGCGTGTGCTCACCCCCATCCGGCAGATCCGCGCGGGGCTCGAGGCGTTCGCCCAGGGGGACCGGACGGTCCGGCTGGAAACAGCCGTCACCGACGAGTTCTCCGGCATCGTGCGGGTGTTCAACAAGATGGCGGGCGACATCGACGCCCAGCTCTACAGCCTGCGGCGGCAGAGCGAGACCTACTTCCGGTTCATCCCCCAGCGGATGCTCCAGCTGCTCGGCAAGGACAATCTCGGCGAGGTGGAGCTTGGAAGCGGCAGCGGCCGGGAGTGCCCCGTGCTCTGCGCCGACCTGGAGTTTTCCGCCGACGGCCTTTCGCCCGAGCGGGAGCAGGAGCTCACCAACCGCTTCTTCAACCTCCTCAACCGGGCCGCCGACCGCTGCGGCGCGACGCTCATGACCGACAGCGTCAACCTGCACCGGCTGCGGGTGATTTGCCCGGGTGGGGCCGCCGACGCGGTGGAGATCGCGCTGGCGGTGCTCACCGAGGTGGAAAACCTCAACGCCGGGCTGCCGATCAAAAACCGGCTGCGCCCGCTGCTCTTCATCCACAGCACCCGCGTCTACTATGGAATCTGCGGCGACGAGAACCGGCTGGTGCCCGCGCTGCTCTCCGGCGATCTGGACGACCTATCCGGCGGGGCGGCAAAGCTGCGGCAGTTCGGCTGCCGGCTGCTGGTGACCCGCGCGGCCTTTGAGGAGCTTCCAGCGGACCACCGTTACGTCAGCCGGTTCATCGGCTACCCGGAGGGGAAGCGGCGGCAGAACTACGGGCTCTACGACTTTTACGACGCGGCGGCCCCGGAGGTCACCCGCCTGCTCACCGAGACCCGCCCCACCTTCGACAAGGCGATGGCCCTCTACCTCGAAGGGCGCTTCCCGGAGGCGAAAAACCTTTTCGCGCTGGTGCTGCGGGAAAACCAATACGACGACGCGGCGCGCTACTATGTGTTCCGCTGTGAACAGGAGCTCTAGCTCCCTACGGGAGGAAAGCCATGACCGGATTTTTGGATTCCATGCTCGGCCGGTTCCCGTCCGCTGTGACGGGGCCGTCCCGGAACGCCCTTTCACGCGCCCGGGCGGGGCGGATCCTCGCGGGGCCACCCATCGCCTCATCCGCCCCCTGAACGAAAGCATCCGCCGCGGGCTGCGGGACAGCCTCAAAAAGCGGCGCTGATGGCCCGAAAAGCCGATAAAAGGAGGAGTCGTTGATGCTGAAGCTGCTGCTGAGCGCGTTCCGCCGGATCGTGACGGCGGTCACCAATCCGTTCCGGATGCTGATCGTCCGCATCCAGCGGATGTTCAACATCAACGTCATCACCGCCAAGCTCGTCCGCCCGCTGACCAAGAAGGTCAAGGCGCTCATCACCCTGCGTCCCCAGACGCGTGAGGACTACTTCGTCATCGGGCGCTGGTGGATCTACAAAAAACTCTTCCTGACCCTTCTGCTGGCGCTCTGCGCGGGGGTATTCATCTATTTCACCATGTTCGCGCCCAAGCTCCCCGCCGCGATGGCGACCGCCGCCTCGGTGGAAACGGACGTCTATTTCAATTACGACGACATGAAGCTGCGGGAGTTCACGGGCGTTGCGAACATCCGGGCGGCCGACGGCTCCGTCGTCTATACGGGCGACGTCGACAAGGGCGTCTGCACCGGGAACGGCACCCTCCGGGACCGCAAGGGCCGTCTGGAGTACCGGGGCGGGTTCGAGCAGAACCAGTTCTCCGGCCAGGGGATCTACTACTACCCGGACGGCAAAAAGAAATATGAGGGCCAGTGGGCCAAGAACCTCTATCAGGGCGAGGGCGTCCTCTACGACGAGGACGGCGTCACCCAGCTCTACGCGGGCCAGTTCGCAAACGGCCTGTACGAGGGCGAGGGCAAGGCCTGGTCCGCCTCCGGGGTGCTGCTCTACGAGGGCGGCTTCTCGGGAGGGCGGTACCACGGGCAGGGGGTCAGTTATTACCCGGACGGCACCGCCAAATACAAGGGCGAATTTTTAAAGGGGCTCCCGCAGGGCAAGGGCGAGCTCTACAGCGAGACCGGCAAGCGGCTCTACACCGGTGACGTCTACCAGGGAAAGATCAATTGCCGCGCGCTCACCGATTACAATTTCGCGGAGATCAAGGCGGCCTTTGCCGAAACGCCGCGCGTCTTTTACACCGACACCGACAGCGCCTTCCTCTTCGAGCAGGCGGGCGTGGTCGTTACCACCGACTGCCGGGTGCGGGTGGACACCTGGGTGCGCCCCGCCGAACAGCGGGACGGCGGCGCCTACTACTACATGCCCGGCCAGTATGGGGAGGCCTCCTCCGGCGAGCTTTACGAATCCGACGGGGCCTCCCCGCCGGACGACTCCTCCGGATGGTGGGCCGCCCCGGACGCGTCCTCCCAGGCGGAGGAGGAGCCTCCCGCCCTCGAAAGCCTGCTTCCCCCGGAGGGGGGCGAGCAGCTCGCCGCTTTGCCCGCGGCGCCGGAGGCGGCGCGGCTGACGGCCCTTCAGGTGTTCCCCGCCGGCCCGCCGGCGGCGCAGGTCCTCCCCTCCCCCGTCGGCTCCCCGCTCGCGCGGCAGATGAGCTGGTATGTGGCGGAGGATAACGAGGGGACCTACGCGCCCCCATCCACGGACGGTTCCTCCGCCTCCTCCGACGGCGCCTCCTCCGGCGGCGCGTCTTCCGAAAGCGCGCCGGGGAGCGGTTCCTCCGGGCCGGAACTCCATGAGGACGCGGGTACCGCCGCCTCCTCCGCTCCGGAGCCCCAGGCCAGTCCCTATCCCGATTTCGTGGAGAAGGCCCAGACGCTCTACTTCGAGATCGACACCGACGTGTGGCAGGCCGAGGACACGCTGGACGCCGAAAAGGTGCGGGTGCGCAAAGTCACCGTCTATACCGGCGACATCCCCGCGCCGCCGGAGGGCGCGGTCGAATATGAGGACGACTCCCCGGTGGGACTGGAGGACTGCGTGGCCATCGACCTGCTGCGGCAGAAGCTGCCCACCTCCTTCCCGCAGATCCGCTTCGAGGCGGACCGGCAGAACCGACTGTTCGTGCGGCTGTGGAACCTCGATTTCGCAAGCAGGATCGACCGCAGGGCCTATCTCAGCGGCGATCTGACCTACCGCTACGCCTACCAGGACCCCGACGACGAAACGCCGCTCTACTTCTCGGTGGAGCGCTGAAAGGAGGGATGAAACGTGGCAGGATTCTCTATTATCTCCGACGTGAGCGCCGGGCTGCTGAAGGCCCTGCGCAAAGGCCTCTGCCCCGAGCCGGTGCAGTCGCCCGAATCGATCCAGCTGGCGAGCCCGGCGGACAAAAACGCGGATTTCCAGCTCGGGCTTTTCCTCTACGACCTCAGGGAGATGGGCGAATACCGCTCCAGCGCCCAGATGGTCCGGCCGGGCAACCGGCGGGAGTTCCCCCCCAGACCGCTGACCCTCTGCTACCTGCTCTTCCTCAACGGAAAGGCGCAGATCGCGGCGGGCGCGGAGGCCGAGCAGCGCATCCTGGGGCGCGCGCTCCAGGCGCTGGCGGACGATCCGGCCGTGGGGCTCGCAAGGCTTCATTCCTTCGAGAGCGAGGCGGACGAGGACGCGGCGATCACCTTTTTGAACCTCAGCTTCGACGACAAGAGCAAGATCTGGTCGTCGCTCTCGGTCCCCTACCAGCTCGGGGTCTACTTCTCGGTGTCCCCGGTGCTGCTCTCCTCCACCCACAGCGAAAGCTTTGTCCGCGTGCGGGAGTCGGAGGTCACGCTCTCGCAGCGTGAAGCTTCGGCCGGAAGGGGGGGAACCCCATGATCCGCCTGACCGTATCATTCGTTCTCCGGTTGCTCGACGACTTCACCGGCTCCGCCTCCGACGGCGGCCACCTGTTTTGGGTGGACGGCCGCGCGGCGCGACCGCAGCGCAAGCCCGGAGGATACTACGTCTTCCTCGAGCCCCGCGCCCCCTGCGAGGTCGTGATCGAAAGCGCCCGCTACAGCCCCCGGACGCTGCGGGTGGACCCCGAGTCGCTGGACGCGGAAGACCCGGTGCTCCCGGTGCGCCTGCTGCGCCGGGGGGACCTCCGGTTCCCCGACTGCGGCCGGTTCGAGGGGACCGCGCCGCCCGGCGTCACGGTGTACGCCTTCGCCCCGGAGGACCCCGCCCTCACCTTCCAAAGCGAAAAGGACGGGGTGCTCACGCTCGGCAGCTACACCGCGAAACCCCTGTGGGGCCTGCGTTTCTCGGTGGGGCAGGGAAACGCGCGCGAGGTGTTCGTCATGGAGGAGAAGCTCCCGGACGGCGGCTACCGCATCCGGCCGGAACTCCGCCGCCGACATCGGCCGGGCGAACCGGTGGAGCGCGCAAGCGCCTGCCTGAGCGCGGCGGACGGCAGGTTCGCGGTCTGCACCGAGCGCGGCCAAACGGTCCGGGAAGCCCAATATTACGACGAGGAGGCGAAGAAATGGGTGTGCTTGTCTGTGCCGGCGCCCAGATGACCTGCTCCTTCGGGACGGCGCCCTCCGCGCTGGTGGTGCCGCCCGTCAACAAGGTGCTCGCAGGCGCGCCGGCCGCCAACATCATGGATTTCAAACCCAATGCAAACGTCCCGCCCTTCGCCATGTGCAACAGCGTGGCGAATCCGGCCACCAAGCGTCCGCCGCCGGTGCTCTTCACCCCGGCGCCCTGCGTGCCGGTCCCGGCGGGCCCTTGGAAACCCGGCTGTCCCAAGGTGCTCATCGGCGGAATGCCCGCCGTGGACAACACCTGTATGCTCAACTGCGCCTGGGGCGGCGTCATCACAGTGGTAAATCCCGGTCAGACGACCGTCATGGATTAGCGCTACAACATTTTACAGAAAAGGAGGATTGGCCTGAACGCGCTTCGGGCCAGAAAGAACAATGGCTGAGTATTTATCTCCCGGCGTCTACGTGGAAGAATTCGAATCCGGCATGCGGGCGATGGAGGGCGTGAGCACCAGCACGGCGGGCTTCCTCGGACTGGCTGAGCGCGGCCTGGTGAAGGGAACGCCCGAGTACCTCACGAGCTTCGCCGAGTACGTCCGCAAGTTCGGCGGCTATCTGCCTGAGAACGCCTATGGGAAAAACCGCTTCCTGCCCTACGCGGTGGAACAGTTTTTTGCAAACGGCGGCTCCCGCTGCTATGTGATGCGGGTGGCCCCGGAGGACGCCAAGGCGGCCGCCGCCGCCATGAGCTCGGTGGTCATGACCGCGAAGAGCCCCGGCAAGTGGGGCAACGGCATCCGGGTGACCGTGTCGGCCGCCTCCAAGGCGAAGACCCAGGTGCTCGAGATCACCGAGGACGTGGTCACCGCCAGCAAGGCCTACCGGGTCAAGAACGCGGCCGGCTTCGTCCCCGGCGACGTGGTGGCCTTCCAGGACAGGGGGGAAACCGCCGGTTACAACCGCGTGACCAAGATCGACGGAAATTCCCTCTACTTCGAGAACGACTTCGAACAGGAGGTCGTCGACAAGAACCTGATCCCGCAGAAGCTGCTGGCCACCTGCGAGGCGGACATCGAGGTCCTCTGCGGGGACGCGGTGGAGCTGTTTGAAAACGTCTCCCTCAATCCCCAGAGTCCAGACTCGATCGAAAACAAGCTTTCCAAGAGTGCGCTGGTGGACGTGAAGATCAATCCGATCGAGGAGATCTGCCCGCCCATGCTGGCGCTCGCCGGCAACGCCTCCGCGCAGAAGGCGGTCTTCGCCCTCGCGGGCGGCAGCGACGGGGATATCCTCAACGTACCGGACGCGGCCTTCATCGGCGGCGGCGACGCGCCGGGCACCCGCACGGGGCTCGCGGCCTTCGAGGAGATCTCCAACGTGAGCATCATGGCGATTCCCGGCATCACCTCGGCGGCGGTGCAGCTCGCGCTCGTCGCCCACTGCCAGAACCTCGCCAGCCGGTTCGCGGTGCTCGACATGCCCTGTGACATGGTGAAGCCCCAGGAGCTCCTCAAGCACCGGGCGATCATCGACAGCGACTACGCCGCCATGTACCATCCCTGGCTCCAGGTCTACGACATGGCCGCCAAAAAGGCCGCCTACATCCCGCCCTCCGGCGCGGTCTGCGGCATCTACGCCCGCAGCGACAACACCCGCGGCGTCCACAAGGCTCCGGCCAACGAGGTCGTCAACAACGCCATGGGTCTGAGCTGCCTCTACAACAAGGGCGAGCAGGACCTCTTAAATCCGGCGGGCGTCAACCTCATCCGCGCGCTGCCCGGCCAGGGCATTCGCGTCTGGGGCGGCCGCACCTGCTCCTCCAACAGTCTGTGGAAATACGTCAACGTCCGGCGGCTCTTCATCTTCCTCGAGGAGACGATCAAGGCCCAGACCAACTGGGCGGTCTTCGAGCCCAACGACGAAGTGCTCTGGCTGCGTGTGCAGCGGACGATCGCCTCCTTCCTGCGCGACATGTACCGTTCGGGCGCGCTGGTGGGCGCCACCGAGGACGAGGCCTTCTTCGTCAACATCGGCCACGACACCATGACCCAGTCGGACATCCTCAACGGCCGCCTCATCTGCGTCATCGGCGTCGCGCCCAGCCGCCCGGCTGAGTTCGTCATCTTCCGCATCACCCAGAACATGCGTGAATGACCCTTCTCCGGCAGGTCCCACATTTGAAACGAAAGGATGGATAGACAGTGGCGATCAATATGTACCCCTTCAAAAAATATAACTACCGGCTGGAGATCGACAGCATCGACGTGGCGGCTTTTTCGGAGGTCAGCGGCTTCGACGCCAGCGTGGACGTCATCGAGTACCGGGAGGGCACCGAGCCCATCAACTCCCCGCGCAAGATGCCGGGCCTCACCAAGTACGGCAACGTTACCCTCAAATGGGGCATGAGCGAGAGCATGAGCTTCTACGAGTGGGTGAGCGGAATCTCCAACGGCACCAAGTCCGCGGCCGAGGACCGGGTGCAGGACGTGACCATCTATCTGCAGGACGACCAGCATAACGACATCGCCAGCTGGACGCTGGTGAACGCGTGGCCCTGCAAGTACACCGCCCCCGATTTCAACGCCTCCTCCAGCGAGATCGCGTTTGAGAGCGTCGAGCTCGCGTTCGAGGAGATGCGCAGGAACCAGTAATCCGCGTGTGTAACGGCCGGGCGGCGCCCTGCGCGCCGCCCGGCGAGGAAAGGAGACCGCTATGGACCAGGAATTCCAGACCGAGTTCGAATTCGACCTGCCCAAGGGCTACCTGGACGCGCAGGGGGCGCTCCACCGGCACGGGACCATGCGCCTGGCCACCGCGGCGGACGAGATCCTGCCGCTCCGGGACCCGCGCGTCGTGCAGAACCCCGGCTACCTCACCATCATCCTGCTTTCGCGGGTGGTCACCTCGCTCGGGACCGTCCCCAAGGTGGACCCCCGGGTCATCGAGAAGCTCTATTCGCCCGACCTCGCGTTTTTGCAGAACATGTACCAGCAGGTGAACGCCATCGAGCCGATGATGAACAGCTGCGTCTGCCCCGAGTGCGGGCACAAATTCGAGCAGCCGGTAAATTTTACGGAGGCGGAATAGCGGTCTACCCGGAAACGGAGCTCTACAAGGAGGCCTCCTTTCTGGCCTACTACTACCACTGGGACTACCGGACCGTTATGACGCTGGATCACCGGACCCGCCGGCGCTTCTGCGCCGAGATTTCCGCCATCCACAAGGAGCTGAACAACGCTCCCAAGAACATTTTCGAGGTGTGAGCCATGCCAGCAGCCGATCTCATGATCAACCTGCACCCGGAGCCGATTCCGGTCTACAAATTCAAGGTCTACCTCCAGCTGACCTGCCTGGGGTTCTCCAAGATCACCAACATCGAGGAGTCGGTGGAGACCGAGCCGCTGCAGGAGGGCGGGGTGAACGACCGCGTCTACAGCCTCACCCGGCCGGTCAGCACCGAAAAGACGCTTGTGATGGAGCGCGGCGTGGCCAACCGGGGGTTCCTGACGGCGGCGCTCTCCAGCCAGCTGGAGGTGGGCAACCGCATTCACACCGACATCCTGATCATCGCCTACGACCGCGACGGGACGATCGCAAAGATGTTCGAGGTCCACGGCGCGGTGGTCAAAAAGCTGGCCTTCTCCCCGCTCGACTCGATGAGCAACGAGGTGATGATCGAGACTTTCGAGCTGGCCTACGAGACGCTCAAGTGCCTTGACAAGACGGAGGACGTGCTCGGGAACCTCCAGGGCCTCGCGGGAGTGAATACCTTCGTCTGAGCCAGGCGCGTGAGAAAGGCGGTGAAACGGGATGCTCCTGACGGTCGATACCAGCCTCGGCGACGCGATCCTCGCCCGTTACGGCGGATTTGTCTACAGCATCTCCGACGGGGCGCAGATGCTGCTCCTGCAGCATCAGCGCCAGTCTCGTATAAACAAAACCCCGCCCACCAGACAAAAAAACGCAACGCGGATGGCGGCGTGGGGGTGGAAAAGGGG
>NZ_JAPJQF010000087.1:0-5673 GCF_030825285.1 Anaerotruncus massiliensis (ex Togo et al. 2026) | reverse complement strand
GCTACCTCGACGCCGGGGGCTTCCATATCGCCCCGCTCCCCCCCGGGGAGGTCCTCGCCCTGCTGAACGCCCTGCCGGAGGGGCGCGTCGTCCAGCTCGACCCGCATTACGAGTGGTTTTTCCAGCGGCATATCGGCCTGTGGGAGCAGATCCTCAAAAAGGTGACGGTCGTCACCCCGAGTGAGGACGAGTTCACCAAGTTCTGGGAGATTCCCTACGGGCAGCCGGTCGAAAACTACATGCCCTATCTCCGCAGGCTCGCCGCCATGGGGCCGGAAGTCGTCGTCCTCAAGATGGGCGGAAAGGGCGCCGTCCTCCATGTCAGGGAGGAGGACGCCTTCTATCTGGTGCCGCCCTGCGCGCGGGACGATGAAATTATCGACGTCACCGGCGCGGGCGACAGCTTCTGCGGGAGCTTCTGTATCAACCTGCTGCGCGGGAGGCCGCTTCTGGAAGCCGCCGTCTGCGGCATGGTGGGTTCCGCCGTCTCCATGGGCCTGCGCGGCGTGCCCGAATATCTCGGCGTGCCCTTCGGCCGCGCCGAAGCGCTCTACCAGCGGGTTCGCAAACAGATGGCAAACCGAATCGTCCGATTGGACAATGGATAACAGAACGGGGGTCCCGCATAGCGGGGCCCCCGTTCCTTTGCCATGTGTGGGAAGAAGTCTTTCTATGCATATGATAGCATGTATCCATTGTGCAATGCAATAGTCTTTATGCATACATACCATATGTTTTAGCATCATATTAAAACATATGGCATGGAGGCTTCAGTATGTTACGCTTAGCCGCGTTGGAAAAGCTCCAGGAGATCGGCAAAACAAAATATTGGCTCAATAAGCAGTTGGGAATGAGCGGACAAAACCTGAATCGGATGCTCAACAACGAGACGAAATCCATCCGTTACGAAGTTCTTGAGAGCCTGTGCGTCATTTTCGGCTGTACGCCCAACGACCTTCTCGTCTTTGACGAGGATCAGCCGGAGGGGAACCAATGAGCCGGACCCGCCGGAAAAAGCGCAGGCCGCTGCCCTTGAAACAGGTCCTGTTCAGCGCCCTTGCGGTGCTGGCTGCGCTCTTCGTCCTGATCCTTCTCAACGAGGCGCTCGGAAGCGGCCTGCCGCTGCCCGGCACGGACGACGTGATGAACGGGCTTGGCGGCCTCTATGAAAAGGCCGGGCTTTCCCCCGCGGCGGTCACGCGGGCGGAGGGGGAGCTCGCCGTCCACTACGTCGACGTGGGGCAGGCCGACTGCGAGCTCATCCAGACGCCCGAACAAAATGTGCTGATCGACGCGGGCGACGTGGGCGGCGGGGATGCGGTCGCCGCCTACCTCAAGGCGCAGGGCGTTGAGCGCATCGACCTGCTGATTGCCACCCATCCTCACGCCGACCACATCGGCGGCATGGCGGACGTGGTAAACCAGTTCGAGATCGGCAAGGTCCTTTTCGCGGAGGTGCCGAGATCACTGACCCCAACCTCCAAAACCTACGAACGCCTGCTCGACGAGATCGCCGACAAGGATTTGAAGGTCGCCAAGGCGCAGCCGGGTATCAAATATGACCTCGGCGGCGGCGCGATGCTCACCGTCCTCGGGCCGATGGACGAATACCGCGACGACCTCAATGAAAATTCCGTCGTCTGCCGCCTCGACTTCGGCGAGACCTCCTTCCTCTTCACCGGCGACGCCAGCAGGCAGAGTGAAAACGATCTTGTCAAGGCCTATGGCGACGGCCTTTCCGCCGATGTGCTCAAGCTCGGGCATCATGGGAGCGACACCTCCTCGCAGGAGAAGTGGCTGAACGCCGTCGACCCGGAGGTCGCGGTCTGCTGCGTCGGCTGGGACAACACCTATGGGCATCCGAGTCCGGAGGTGCTCGAACGGCTCGAAAAGCGCGGCGTCACCCTTTACCGCACCGACCGCAACGGCACCGTCGTCGTCACTTCGGACGGGGAACAGCTTGCGGTGCAAACTGAAAAGTCTTAGATTTGCCGCTCGGCGAGCGGCGCAGTTTGTCGGGTCCCGCCCCGGCAGGCGGCCCCATTTCTTGTACGGACAAGAAATGGGGGAAAGAAGCCGCAGGGGGCTTCGCCCCCTTGACCCCCAGCGCCGCCTCCGGTTGGCCTGCGGCCAAAGTCGGCGGAGCCCTGTCACGGATGAGCGGACAGGTGTACAGCATCCCGCCAGCCGCCGCGCCGCGGGCGCAATGCCACTGCCGGTGAGTCTCCGGAACCGTACCAGGAGTTCCCATAGGGGAGGCACGGCCGCTTATGCGTGGCGCGCAGCGCCCACGGAGAGGCGGAAAACTGCGCGGCTTCGCCGCGCACGCGCGCAGCGCGCGCGAACGCCCGGAACGGGCGTTGTTTTCCGCCGTATGTCCCCGGCGAGCCATCCAGCTTCGGTCGTTGGGAGCGTCCGCAACCTGAATTGAGCCTTCAGCTAGTGTACCCGTAGGGAGCGGCGGTAGTCTGCGGGTTATGGCAAGGTACTCCCGGGGATTCCAAAGGACCCGGCGGAGGGTCCTTTGGCGTCCTTCTTTGGGTACTTTCTTTGACGCAAAGAAAGTACCCCGCCTGCCGGGGCGGGTCCCGGCAATCTATGCCGCCGAAGGCGGCTCCTCTGGAGCGCCCCGGAGGGGCGCGAAAAAAGCCTTCCGTCCCCTGGGCGGAAAATCTAAAAAGAAGTCCCGCCGGGCGCAGCGCGGCAAATCCCCCGGCAGAGCGTCAGTTTTGTTGCGACTTTATGGAGAATTGTTGCGTGTTTTATCCAGCGCATTGACAGCGATACCCGCTCCGACTATACTGAAATTACGGAAAATGACATCCATACAGTTATGATAAGGAGTGATCGCACATGTCAATTTTAGTCACCGGAGGCGCCGGCTACATCGGTTCCCACACCTGCGTGGAGCTGCTGAACGCGGGCAAGGAAATCGTTGTGCTGGACAATTTCGTCAACTCCAAGCCCGAGGCCCTCAAACGCATCCGCCAGATTACCGGCAAGGACTTCAAATTTTACGAGGCCGACCTGCTCGACAAAGCCGGGGTGGAGCGGGTGTTCGAGCAGAACCAGATTGACGCGGTCATCCATTTCGCGGGGCTCAAGGCGGTCGGCGAATCCTGCCGCATTCCGCTGCGCTACTATCACAACAACCTCACCGGCACCCTCGTCCTCTGCGAGGTGATGGCGGCGCACGGCTGCAAAAAGATCGTCTTCTCCTCCTCCGCCACCGTCTACGGCATGGAGAATCCCGTCCCCTTCCGCGAGGATATGCCGCTGCCCCACGCGGCCACCAACCCCTACGGCACCACCAAGCTCTATATCGAGCAGATCCTCACCGATCTGTGGAAGGCCGATCCCGCGTGGAGCGTCGCGCTGCTGCGCTACTTCAACCCCATCGGCGCGCACAAAAGCGGCTTGCTCGGCGAGGATCCCAACGGCATCCCCAACAACCTCCTGCCCTACATCGCGCAGGTGGCGACCGGCAAGCTCGAGGACCTGGCCATCTACGGAGACGACTACGAGACGCACGACGGCACCGGCGTGCGCGACTACATCCACGTGGTCGACCTCGCGGTGGGCCATCTGAAGGCGCTCGACTACGTCCTCGACCGCACCGGCGTGGAGGCGATCAACCTCGGCACCGGCCATGGCTACTCGGTGCTCGACGTGCTCCACGCCTTCGAGAAGGCCTGCGGCAAGCCGATCAAGCACCACATCGCGCCCCGCCGCCCCGGCGACATCGCCAACTCCTACGCGGACGCTTCCAAGGCGAAGGAGCTGCTCGGATGGACGGCCGAACGGACGCTCGACGACATGTGCGAGGACAACTGGAATTTCAGCAAAAAGAATCCCAACGGGCTTTGAGTCCTTTCCGGGAGGCGGCGAAGGCCGCCTCCCGTTTTTTTGCCCGTTCCGTCATCTTCTTGAACTTTATGGGGAAAACTGCTATGATGTGACTTGTTTGGAATGTGTTGGCCCTGCCGAAAAAAGATCGAGGGATGTTTATGGCAAAGAAAAAACAACAGATGCATGCAAAATCCGTATTCAGCCTGCTTTTCGGCAAGCTGTCCATCGTCATCCTGCTGATGCTGGTCCAGCTGGCGATCCTGCTGGTGGCGATCATCCTGCTGGGCGACCACTTTGTGGCCGTCTACGGATTCCTCACCGCGCTGAGCGTCACGATCGCGGTCTGGCTGGTCAGCAAGGATGAAAACCCCGCCTACAAGCTGGCGTGGATCATTCCCATTTTGATCTTCCCCATCTTCGGCGGGCTTTTCTACCTCATGTTCGGCAACAAGAGCATGCCGAAAAAGCTCGCCCGGCGGATCACGCTGGCTGAGAAGAGCGCCCCCCGCGTGCTGGCGCAGGACGCCTCCTGCGTCGAGGAGCTGCGGGAGGCGGACCCCGGCATGGCCACCCTCTCCGACTATATCCTGCGCACCACCGGATCCCCCCTCTGGAAAAACACCCAGTCGGAATACCTGCCCATCGGCGAAACGATGTGGGCGCGGATGCTCGAGGAGCTGCCCAAGGCCAAACGGTTCATCTTCATGGAGTACTTTATCCTCGAGGAAGGGGTCATGTGGGAGCCGATCTTTCAGATCCTCCGCGAAAAGGCCGCGGAGGGGGTGGACGTGCGCTTCATGTACGACGACCTCGGCTCGATCATGACGCTGCCCGCCAACTACGCCGCCAAGCTGCGCAAGGCGGGCATCAAGTGCGCGCTCTTCAACCCCTTCCAGCCCCACCTCAACTCGATGATGAACTACCGCGACCACCGCAAGATCACCGTGATCGACGGCAACGTGGGGTTCTGCGGCGGCATCAATATCGCCGACGAATACATCAACGACTACGAAAAGCACGGCCACTGGAAGGACACCGGCGTGCTGCTGCGCGGCGACGGCGTGTGGGGGCTGACGGCGATGTTCCTCTCTCTGTGGAATTTCACCGTCCCCACCGACCATGACTTCGCCCGGTACCGCCCCACCCAGCCCCAGCCGTGCGACGGCTTCGTGCAGCCGTTCGGCGATTCCCCGCTCGACCAGATCAACGTCTCGGAGGAGACGTACATGCAGATCATCAACCGCGCCACCCGCTACGTCTACATCACCACCCCCTATCTCATCCTCGACAGCGAGATGATCACCGCGCTGCAGATTGCGGCGCGCAGCGGAGTCGACGTGCGCATCATCACCCCCCACATCCCCGACAAATGGGTCGTGCACCAGACCACCCAGTCCTTCTATCAGCCGCTGCTCAACGCGGGGGTGCGCATCTATGAATACACCCCCGGCTTCGTCCACGCGAAGATGTATGTCTCGGACGACAAGGTCGCGATCGTCGGGACCGCCAACATGGACTACCGCAGCTTCTACCTGCACTTCGAGTGCGGGGTCTGCTTCTACCAGTCGGGCGTCGTGGCCGACGTGCGGGACGACATTGTAAAGACCTTCGGCAAGTGCTTTGAAATCCCCCGCGACTACATCAAGCACGTCAAGCTGTGGAAGCGGATCGTGCGCGCCTTCCTGCGCCTCTTCTCGCCCATCATGTAGGCCTTTTCCGGCTTATGCAGAAGCGGGGGGGGCGGTGCACCCCGCCCCCCCCGGATTGTGGGGGGGGGCCGGGTTTTTTAAGGCGGCCCCCCACAGGAGGGAGGAATAACAAAAA
>NZ_JAPJQF010000086.1:0-5956 GCF_030825285.1 Anaerotruncus massiliensis (ex Togo et al. 2026) | reverse complement strand
AAAACCCCGGGGGGGGGCTACGCGCCAAAAACCAACACCCCCCCCGGGGGGGGCCCGTCAACAACACCCCCGGGGCCCCGGGTGGGGGCGCCCGCTTCTTCTCCCTCACGGGACGCGCCCGCGGCAAAACGCCGCGCGACGCCTGAACCAAAGGTTTTGAAAGGATTCTAAAGGAAACCTTTTTCAAAAGGGTTCCTTTAGTCGAGAAAGTCCTTCAGCTTTTTGCTGCGGGAGGGATGGCGGAGCTTGCGCAGGGCCTTGGCCTCAATCTGGCGGATGCGTTCGCGCGTGACGTTGAACTCCTTGCCGACCTCCTCGAGGGTACGGCTGCGGCCGTCCTCGAGGCCGAAGCGCAGGCGCAGCACCTTTTCCTCCCGCGGGGTGAGGGTCTGGAGCACCTCGGAGAGCTGCTCCTTGAGCAGGACGTGGGAGGCGGCGTCCGCCGGGGCGGGCGCGTCGTCGTCGGGGATGAAGTCGCCGAGGTGGCTGTCCTCCTCCTCGCCGATCGGCGTTTCGAGCGACACCGGCTCCTGCGCCACCCGCATAATCTCGCGCACCTTGTCGACCGGCATGTCAAGCTCGGCCGCGATCTCGTCGGCAGTCGGCTCGTGGCCGTTCTTGTGCAGCAGCTGGGAGGAGACCTTCTTCACCTTGTTGATCGTCTCGACCATGTGCACCGGGATGCGGATGGTGCGCGCCTGATCGGCGATCGCGCGGGTGATCGCCTGGCGGATCCACCAGGTCGCATAGGTGGAGAATTTGAAGCCCTTGGTGTGGTCAAATTTTTCGACCGCCTTGATGAGGCCGAGGTTGCCCTCCTGGATGAGATCCAAAAACTGCATCCCGCGGCCGACATACCGCTTGGCGATGCTGACGACGAGGCGCAGGTTCGCCTCCGAGAGGCGCTTGCGCGCCTCGACGTCCCCCTGCCCCATGCGCACCGCGAGGTCGATTTCCTCGTCGGCGGAGAGGAGCGGCACCCGCCCGATCTCCTTGAGGTAGACCTTGACCGGGTCGTCGATGCTGATGCCCTCGGCGGCCAGCGCCACGTCGAGGTCTGCGCCCTTGCCGAGGTCCTTGAAGTCCTCCTCGACCGGCGTGACCATGTCCTCGATGATTTCAATATTGTTCTGTTCCAGCAGGTCGTACATCTTGTCGACCTGTTCGACGTCGTAATCCAGTTCCTCGAGCGCGTCGCTGATTTCCTTGGTGGTCAGCTTGCCCTTCGCCTTGCCGCTCTCCAGAAGTTCCTTCAAAACGGCTTTCTTTTCCTGTACACCCATTGCTGTATGTCCCCCTAAATCAGTTTGACTTCTTCTTGGACGCTAACGAGGCTATGTACGCCTTCAGGTCGTCATCCGTCATTGCCGCGACCTCGTCCTGCGACTTGATATTTTTATGGCTGAGGATGGTGTCGATATAACTGTCGACATCCTCCACGCCGAACATCATGCCCGATACGGCGTTGACCAGCTCGGACGCAACGCCCATCTGGTCGACCGTAAGCTGCGCCGACAGCAGGCTGAGCTCCACCGACTGCCCCGCCGCCAGCCGCTCGAAGATCACCTTTGCCAGCTCCCGGTTGCGGTCGGTGACAAAGTCTTCCAGCGTAATCCGGGACGCGGCATGCGCATAATAATCCGGATTCTTCATGAGGATGCCGAGCAGCTTGTCCTCCGCCAGCGCGAACTTGATGTTGCGCGCCCGCTGGAAATCCTGCCGCTGGCTGGGCGCCTTGACCTCGCTGTAGACCTTGAGCTCGGAGGCGTCCCGCTTGCGGCGCTTGGACGCGCGCTTCTGCTCGAACTTGAGCTGCGTCTCGACCGCCTCCTTGGCCACCTCCAGCTCGGAGGCCACCTTGGAGAGGTAGACGTCCCGCTCGACCGCGTTGGGAATCCCCGCCATCAGCGCGACGAACTCCCGCAGAAAGGCGACCTTGCCGTCGGCGGTGTCGCAGTCGTATTTCTGCCTGAGCTTGGCGATCTCGAACTCGGTGGCGTTCGACGCGCCTTCAAGCAGCAGCGAAAACCGCTCGGCGCCGAATTTCTTGATGTATTCGTCGGGGTCCTTCGCCCCCGTGATGGAGAGCACCTTGATCTTCACACCGACCTCCCCGAGCAGGCCGACCGCCCGCCGGGTCGCGGCCTGTCCCGCGCCGTCCGAGTCGTAGGAGAGGGTAACGCCCTGGGCATACTGCGCGATCAGCCGCGACTGCTCGGAGGTGAGCGCGGTGCCCAGCGTCGCGACGGCGTTGTCAAACCCCGCCTGGTGCATCGCGATCACGTCCATATATCCCTCGCAGAGGATGAGCCCCTCCCGCTTGGAGGCCTTCGCAAAGTTGAGCGCGAAGAGGTTGCGGCTCTTTTTAAAAACGGGCGTGTCGGACGAGTTGAGGTATTTGGGTCCCTTCGCGTCCCCCATGACCCGCCCGCCGAAGCCGATGACGTTGCCCCGCAGGTCGATGATCGGGAACATCGCCCGGTTGCGGAAGCTGTCGTAGAGGCCGCCGCTCTTCCCCCGGGCCGCCACGGCGGCGGAAACCATCTCGTCGTCGGTAAAGCCCCTGGAGCGCAGGTATTTGCAGGCGGTATCCCAGCTGTCGGGCGCGTAGCCGAGGCCGAACCGGATGATCGTCTGGTTGGTGAGCCCCCGCCCGTGCAGGTAGTCGAGCCCCGGCTTGCCCTGCGGGCCCCGCAGGCAGCTGTGGTAGAGCCGCGCGAGGGTGCGGTTGAGTTCCAGCACGCGGGCCTTGAGGCGCGCCATGCCGTCGTCCCGCGTGTCCTCCGGCATCGACATGCCCGCGCGCTGGGCCAGAAAGCGCACCGCCTCCACATACTCGAGGTTTTCGATGCGGCGGATAAACGTGATCACATCGCCCCCCGCGCCGCAGCCGAAGCAGTAGAAGCTCTGGTTGTCGGGGTAGACGGTGAAGGAGGGAGTCTTTTCCGAGTGGAAGGGGCAGAGCCCGGTGGCCACCCGCCCCCGCCGCTTGAGGTGTACATAGGAGGAGACGACCTGTTCGATGTCGCTGTAGCTTTTGAGTTCCTGCAGGAAAAGTTCTGAAATCATCGGCGGCCGCCTCCTTTCCGGATTGTTCCAATCAATAGATTTCCCATGGGCGCGGGACGAACAGCCGTTCGTAGGTCGCGACCGCGTAGCGGTCGGACATGCCCGATATGTAATCACAGGCGGCGCGCGCGGCGTCCTCCCGCTCATAGATCGCCTGGTATTCGTCGGGCAGCTCCTGCGGGTGCTCCGCGAAGTGGCGGTAGAGGCTCTTGACGACCTCCTCCGCCTTGCCCTCCTCCCCCTTCGCCACGGGGTTGAGGTAGACCGCTTCATACATAAACGAGTTGAACTGGGCGAACGCTTCGGCGGTCGCCTTGTCCATCCCGACGTCCTCGCCGCTGTTTTCCACCAGCGAGGTGATGAGGGCGGTGATCCGCTGGGATTTGGTGCGCCCGAGCGCGTATTTGATCGTCCAGGGGATGTCGTCCTGCGTCAGCACCTTCGCGCGCAGCGCGTCCTCGAGGTCGTGGTTGAGGTAGGCGATCTTGTCCGCGAAATAGACGGCGCGCCCCTCGAGCGTCCTTGCCCGGCCCTCCGGGGAGGGGTTGGAGTAGGAGTGGCAGCCGATGCCGTTGCGCACCTCCCAGGTGAGGTTGAGCCCCGCGCCGTCATTTTCGATCCGCTCGACGACCCGCACGCTCTGCTGCGCGTGGGAAAACCCGTGCGGACAGACCTGTGCGAGCGCGCGCTCCCCGGCATGTCCGAACGGCGTGTGCCCGAGGTCGTGGCCGAGCGCGATCGCCTCGGTGAGCTCCTCGTTGAGGCGCAGCGCGACGGCGATCGTCCGCGCGATCTGGCTCACCTCCAGCGTATGGGTCAGCCGGGTGCGGTAGTGGTCCCCCTCCGGGGAGAGGAATACCTGCGTCTTATGCATCAGCCGGCGGAACGACTTGCAGTGAAGGATCCGATCACGGTCGCGCGCGTAGGGCGTGCGCAGCGGGCAGTCCTCGACCGGGCGTTCGCGTCCGAGCGAGTTTTGGGAGAGGCTGGCGTATTTTGACAGGGTGCGCGCCTGGATTTCCTGCGTCTGCTCGCGGATCGTCATGCGGTGCCTCCCTCCCGTCAAGCGGCTTTCCATGCCGCTTTGCAGTTTGTTCTACTATATTATACTCCGCAGATAAAAAAATTCCTGCCTGATGCAGAAATTTCTTGCAAAAGGCAGGATGTTCCACCGTTCGACAGGATTCATTCGGGGATGCAGGCGTACCGGCGGTCGACCGCCCGCGGCGTCACCAGCGCGGAGGTGCCCTCCGCCAGCGCCTTTTCAAAGGACGGGACAAAGCAGTCCTTCACCAGCACCTGCAGCCGCACGACCGCCCCAAAGTCGGAAAACGTCGTCTGCGCGTGAAACTGCGGCAACAGGTAGGAGATCTTCCCGTAGAGGTCGTAGCCGAATTCGAGCGCCAGCTCGGTGCACTCGCTCATCGTCATCCGCTCCGCCGCGTCGACCGCGAGCTTCGCGCCGTGGGAGTAGGCCCGCACCAGCCCGCCCGCGCCGAGCAGGACCCCGCCGAAATAGCGCGTCACCACGCAGACCAGATCGGTCAGCCCCTCCCGCTGGAGCACCTCGAGCACCGGCACGCCCCCCGTCCCCTGCGGCTCCCCGTCGTCCGAGTAGCGGCGGGTCTGGCCGTCGCGCAGGATGTAGGCGTAGACGTTGTGGCTTGCGTCCCAGTATTTGTCGCGGCACTCCGCGATGAAGGCCGCCGCCTCCGCCTCGCTCGCCGCCGGCTTCACATGCCCGATGAAACGGGAGCGCCGCTCGGTGAATTCGTCGCTCGCAAAGGCCTTGATCGTCGTGTATTCGTCCACTGGAGGGCTCCTCTCGGGTTTGCCGCTCGGGGAGCGGCATAGTTGCCGGTGGCCGACCGGCGGCGGTTTTGGGTTTTTGGACGGGAATTGCCGCTTTCCAAGCGGCAAGAATCACGAGCGCGTTCCGCCGCGCGCCACGGGTTCCTTTTCGGACGGACGAAAAGGAACCAAAAGTCCGCCTAAGGGACTTCCGCCAGTCCCTTAGGAATCCCCGGGAGTACCTTGCCATAACCCACAAACTGCCGCCGCTCCCCGCAGGTACACCAGCTGAAGGCTCAATTCAGGTTGCGGATGCTCCCAACTATGGAACAACCCGGCTCGCAAAAAGTTCTTGACTTTTGACCCCAAAAATCATATAATTGTTTTGGGGTCAAAAGTCGAAGGAGGTGACGCACCTGACCGCCGCAAAAATGGGGCGGCCGACGACCGATCCGAAACCGCATAAGGTTGGAGCGCGTATCAACGACGAGGACTTCAAAATCCTCCTTGATTACTGTACGCGACATCAGAAAACCCAGCCGGAAGCGATCCGGGACGGCATCAAAAGCCTCAAGGAAAAGTGAAGGAAACGGCGATCCCCCAACAAGAAGCCCGCCGTTTCCGACCCACGCACAGGACCTTGCGGACCTCACGCACAAATATTTTACCATGTGCGCATGATTTCTGCAAGTACCTGTGCGGCAATGACAGAAAGGGGCCGTCCATGACCGTTACCCATGACGACTTTGAAAGCTACCTCCACGGGCGTCTCACCGAACAGCGGGACGCACTGCACGATTCCGAAGCCTGTTCCCTGCTTGACGAGCAGGTTGAACAGCTCGAAGCCGCCCTGCCCGGCGGAGAAACATTCGACGATTACCGCCAGGTCCTTCGCACCCGCGCAAACTACGAGGTCGGCTGGGCCTACTGGCGCGGCTATCTCGACTGTGTTTCCCTGCTCAAGCGCCTCACCGTGCTGTAATAAGAAGCGGGCGCCCCCGGGGGGGCCGCGGGTTTGTTGGGGGGTAAAAATTAGTTGATTTGGGGGGGCCCCCACCAGGAAATAGGCCGCAGCGGGGGTTACGGGGGGGGGGGG
>NZ_JAPJQF010000085.1:0-6047 GCF_030825285.1 Anaerotruncus massiliensis (ex Togo et al. 2026) | reverse complement strand
CGCTCTGCGGCGCTCGCCGCAGGCGAGGAGCGCATCTAAAGCCCCGCCGGGCGCAGCGCGGCAAACCGAAGAAAAGCCCCCGCTGCCCGCAGAGCGGCAAAATAGAGAAAGGAATTCACCAGAATGAAAGGGTTTGAACACCTGTTGACCGGCCTGCCCGCTTTTGAGCGGGTCAAAAGCGCGGTGAAAAATCGGGCGACCCCGGTGCTCGTCACGGGGCTCTCGAACGTGCACAAGGCGCATATGATCGTTTCACTCGCCGGCCTGCTGGAGACCGGCGGGCTGGCCGTCGTGTCCGATGAGGCGGCGGCTACCCGGCTGGTCGAGGACATCAACATCATGGCGGGGGAGGGGACGGCTGCTCTTTTCCCCTCGCGCGAATGGACCTTTCAGGAGGTGCAGGGGGTCTCGCGGGAATACGAGCACGCGCGGCTGGCGGTGCTCGGGCGGCTGCACGCGGGAAGCCTGAAGATCGTGGTGGCGTCGGCGCAGGCCGCGCTTCAGTATACGATGCCCCCGGAGGTGCTGGAAAAACGCATCCGGACCCTCGAGGCTGGCAGGGAATACCAGATGGAGGAGCTGACGCGGTTTCTGGTGTCGGCGGGCTACACCCGCTGCGACCAGGTGGACGGCGTCTGCCAGTTCTCCCAGCGGGGCGGCATCCTCGACTTTTTCCCGCCCCACATGCCCGACCCCTTCCGCGTTGAATTCTGGGGGGACGAGATCGACACGATCTCCACCTTCAAGACGGACACCCAGCGCAGGGTTGACACGGTCAAGCGGGTGGACATCACCCCGGCGGCCGAGGTGGTGGCGGACAGCCCTGAGCGGCTGGTGAAGCTTTTGCAGGGCGCGATGAAAAACATCCGCGGCACCCGCGGCAAGCTTGCCAAGGAGAAGCTCGAGGGGGAGATCGCGCGGATCTCCGACGGCATCATGCCCCAGAGCCTCGACCGCTGGCTGCCGCTGCTCTATCCCGAGCCGGCGACCGTCTTTGACTATCTGCGCGACCGGCCGCTCTTCCTCTGCGACACGGCCAACTGCCGTGAGGCGCTCAAAAACGTGCTCTGGCAGCAGAACGAGGACGTCAAGATCCTGCTCGAGGAGGGCATCCTCTTCAAGGGGTGCGACCGGTTCGGCGAGGACTTCGTGGATTTGCAGCGGCACGCGTCGGAGTCGAACAGCGTGCTGCTCGACACCTTCGTCCGCTCGGTGGGGGACATCCCGCTGCGGGACATGATCGACGTGAACGCCGTCCAGCTCTCCTCCTGGAGCGGCGAGTTCTCCCTGCTGCGGGAGGACGTGCAGAACTACCTTTCGCGCGGCTACTGCGTCATCGTCTTCGCGGGAACCTACCGCGCCGCCGTGACGCTGGCGGAGGATTTGCAGAAGGAAAATATCCGCGCCGCCGAGTGCGAGGAGATCGGCAGGCTCACGCCGGGCGTGGTGTACGTCGTCGCGGCGAGCATGTCGGCGGGCATGGAATACCCCGACCTGAAGCTCGCGGTCATCTCGCAGGCCAAGGAGGTCGTGCAGGGCGCCAAGCGGAAGCCCCGCCCCAAGGAGGGTAAAAAGCTCCGCGACATCAGCGATCTGACGCCGGGGGACTACGTCGTGCACGTCTCCCACGGCATCGGCGTGTTTGAGGGGATCGTCAAGCGGGACGTGCAGGGGATCGTCAAGGACTACATCAAAATCCGCTACGCGGGTACCGACATGCTCTTCGTGCCGGTCACCCAGCTCGACCTCGTCAGCAAATACGTCGGCGTGCGGGACGACGCGAACGTGCGCCTCAATAAACTGAATTCCGTCGAGTGGCAGAAGACCCGCCAGCGGGTCAAAAAGGCCGTCGAGGACATGGCCAAGGAGCTGACAGAGCTCTATGCCAAGCGGATGGCGGTCAAGGGCTACGCGTTTTCGCCCGACACCGACTGGCAGAACGACTTTGAGCGGCGGTTCGCCTTCGAGGAGACGGACGACCAGCTCCGCTGCATCGACGAGATCAAATCGGATATGGAAAACCCCGTCCCGATGGATCGGCTGCTCTGCGGCGACGTGGGCTTCGGCAAGACGGAGGTGGCGCTCCGGGCCGCCTTCAAGTGCGTGATGGACGGCAAGCAGTGCGCGCTGCTCTGCCCGACGACCATCCTCGCGTGGCAGCATTACCAGACGACCACCCGCAGGATGGAAGGCTTCCCGATCAAGGTGGAGCTGCTCTCCCGCTTCCGCTCGGCAAAGGAGCAGAAGCAGATCCTTTCCGAGCTGCGGCGCGGGGAGATCGACATGATCATCGGCACCCACCGCCTCGTTCAGAACGACGTCCAGTTCAAGGACCTCGGCCTCTGCATCATCGACGAGGAACAGCGGTTCGGCGTGCGGCACAAGGAAAAATTCAAGGAGATGCGCGCCACCGTCGACGTGCTGACCCTTTCGGCGACCCCCATCCCGCGCACCCTCAACATGGCGATGAGCGGCATCCGGGACATGAGCGTCATCGAGGAGGCCCCGCAGGACCGCCATCCGGTGCAGACCTATGTGGTCGAGCACGACTGGGGCGTGATCGCGCAGGCGATCGAGCGGGAGCTGCGCAGGGGCGGGCAGGTGTTTTACCTGCACAACCGGGTCGAGAGCATCGATTCCTGCGCCTATAGGATCAAGCAGATGGTTCCCGAGGCGCGCATCGTCACGGCGCACGGCAAGATGGGGGAGGAACAGCTCTCCCGCGTGTGGCAGCAGCTGCTCGACTACGAGGTCGACATCCTCGTCTGCACGACGATCATCGAGACGGGCGTCGACGTGCCCAACTGCAACACCCTCATCATCGAGGACGCCGACCGCATGGGGCTCTCCCAGCTCTACCAGCTGCGCGGGCGGGTGGGGCGCTCCACCCGGCGCGCGTTCGCCTACCTCACCTTCCGGCGGGACAAGGAGCTCTCCGACGTGGCCGCCAAGCGGCTGTCCGCCATCCGGGAGTTCACCTCCTTCGGGTCGGGCTTCCGCATCGCGATGCGCGACCTTGAGATCCGCGGCGCGGGCAACATCCTCGGCGCGCAGCAGCACGGCCACATGGAGGCGGTCGGCTACGACATGTACCTCAAGATGCTCTCCGAGGCGGTGGCCGAGCAGAAGGGCGAGGCGCCCGCCGGGACGGCCGCGGAGTGCATGGTCGACGTGCGGGTGGGCGCGCACATCCCCGAGGACTACATCGACAACCTCGCCCAGCGCATCGACATCTACAAGAAGATCGCCGCCATCCAGAACGAGGAGGACGCGATGGACCTCATCGACGAGCTGATCGACCGGTTCGGCGACCCGCCCGACGCGGTCAAGGGGCTGGTGGACGTGGCGCTCGTGCGCAACACCGCCTCCCAGATGGGCATCCGGGAGATCTCCCAGCGCGGGGACGCGGTGTTGCTCTATCCCGAGGTCATGGATATGTCCCGCGCGGGCTCGCTCGCCGTCAGGCTGCGCGGCCGCGTGATGGTCAGCGCGGGCAGCAAGCCCTACATCACCGTCAAGATCCCCGCGGGTTCCGAACCGCTCGACACCATCCGCGAGGCGCTCGCCGCCATGGGGGAGTGATCTTTTGCAACGGCCCGCATAAGCGGCGCGGCGCGGAACAGGATAAGACTGGATGGAAGCCGTTTCCCGAACCGTGTGGAATTTCTAGTGGACTTTTTGGGGGCGGCGTTGTATAATAAGCGGGTATGCAAGCAATACCCCTTACAGGAGGAATTCAAAATGACGACTGTTAAAAAAATCGCGGCGCTCGGCCTGGCCGTGCTGATGACCGCGAGTCTCGCCGCCTGCAGCATGGGCGGGGACACCAAATGGGCGGCCAAGGCGGGCGACCTGACCGTTCCGGCCGGCGTCTACATCAACGAACTGATCACCGCGTATTCCGACGCGACGGTCGACCTTCCGTCGGACGTCAAGGACCCGCTCAAGGAGCAGGTGGACGGCGTCACCGTCTCCCAGAAGGTCACCGAGGAGGCCAAGAAGGGCCTTGACGAATACATCGCGATCGAGCAGAAGTTCAGCGAGATGGGCCTTGCCATGAGCGAGCTCGACAAGGCCTCGGTCGAACAGACCGCCGAGCAGTACTGGACCGGCTTCCGTCTGGAGGAGACCTACACCGCCAACGGCGTGTCCAGGGAGTCGTTCATCCTCGCGCAGGAGAACATGGTCAAGAAGTCGATGATCTTCAACGCGATCTACGGCGAAGGCGGCACCGACCCGGTGCCCGAGGAGGAGCTCAAAACCAAGTTCTCCACCGACTACGCCAAAATCCTGCTCATTCCCGTGTCGATCAACCCCGCCGAGGACACCGAAGAGGCCAAAGCCAAGGCCAAGGAGCAGGCTTCCGAGCTGATCAACAAGTACCTCGAGCGCGCCAAGGCGGGCGAGGATATGGAGACGCTCGTCTACGAGGCCCGCAAGGAGCTTTCGGGCAACCAGGACCTCGAGAAGCCGGAGGCGGGCACCTCCTTCACCTTTGTGAACCGGGAGAACTCCTCCTATTCGCAGGAGGTGGTCGATACGATCTTTGCCGCGCCGATCGGGGAGCCGACCGTCGCCGAGTCGGAGGACGGGATGTACCTCTTCGTCCGCTACGATGTGATGGAAAACGAGAGCGACTTTGCCCAGCGCAGGGCGGCGCTGGTCTCCGCGCTGCGCGGGGACGCGTTTGACGAGCAGGTCTCCCAGTGGGCGGACTCGCTCACCGGCGTCACCTATAACGACGCGGCCCTCAAGCGCTACACCCCTGAAAAACTGAAGGTCGGCTGAACGGCATTATAAAAGCCGGCGCGAAAGCGCCGGCTTTTTGTTGTCCCCAAACGTCCCCGCGAACGGTTCTATAAGTACCGAAGGACAAAAAATCAACCTGTAAAGGGGATCGATCCGATGATGAGCCCCGGCGACGGCCCGCTGCTGCCGAGCGCCCCGCTTTGCACGCAGCGCGCCGCCCGCGGGGCGCCCAATCCGGGCGGCCGAGCCGGGTGCGCGCGCTCTCGAATCCACGGGCTTTTTACCGATTGCTTCATGAAATGAAAAAGGCGGCCGCGCAGCGGCCGCCTTTTAAAATACTCAGATGCGCTCGAAGAAGCTCGCGTCCTTCTTGCAGATGGGGCAGATGAAATCGGGCGGAAGCTCCTCGCCCTCGTAGATGTAGCCGCAGACCTTGCAGCGCCAGCCATGTTTTTCGGCGGGCTTTTTGTAGGAGGGGGCGTTGGGAGGGGTCTCGCCCTTCTTGACCTTGTGGTAGTAGTCATAGGTCATGACGGGCGCGTCGGAGAGCTTGACCGCCTCGATCGATTTGCCGACAAAGAGCACATGCGTATCGAGGTCGAGCTTGTCGATCACCTTGCAGGAGAACATCGCGGAAGCGGTTTCCGTGGGATACCACACCCCGTTGGCATCCGCGCCGTGGGGAATGCCCGCGAATTTGTCCTCCTCCCTGCCCGAGCGGAACCCGAACCGGCCGATCAGGTCCATCGTGGCCTCCTCGGTGAGCGCCACGGCGTTGAAGAGCCCCGACCGCTCGATCAGCGAGGTGGTCAGGTTCTGCTTGGAAACCGCCACCGCGACCTTGGGCGGTTCGGCTGTCACCTGCGTGACGGTGTTGACGATGCAGCCGTTTTGCTTGCCGTCAAACGCGGAGCTCAGCACATAGAGCCCGTAGGACATCTTGAAAAACGCCTGTAAATCCAGCATGAAACATCCTCCTTCTGTTTTTTATCTTGCCACTGATTTGGGGCTGTCATTCATTGGGACTGCCGCTCTGGGAGCGGCGGAGCCTTTTTTGGGCTTTCCGCCCCGGCGGGCGGTTTTGGATTTGCCGCGCTGCACCCGGCGGGGCTTTTTTCACGCCCCTTCGAGGCGCTCCAGATGTGCCGCTTGCGGCGGCGGAGATTGCCGGGTCCCGCCCCGGCGGCGGTTTTGGATTTGCCGCGCTGCGCCCGGCGGGCTTGGACAGGAATTGCCGCCCGAGAGCGGCAAGAATGACTAGCGCGTTCCGCCGCGCGGCACGGGTTCCTTTTCGGACG
>NZ_JAPJQF010000084.1:0-6225 GCF_030825285.1 Anaerotruncus massiliensis (ex Togo et al. 2026) | reverse complement strand
GGCGCCTGTGGCCCTCTTTGAATGCGCGTCGCCGCTCTGCGGCGCTCGCCGCAGGCGAGGAGCGCATCTAAAGCCCCGCCGGGTGCAGCGCGGCAAATCCAAACCGTCCGCCGGGCGGCAAATCAAAAAAGGAACGCCGCCCCGGGGGCGGCGTTCCTTTTGGCTGTCCGAAGCCCGCGTCAGCGGGTCTGAATCTCGCTGGCGTCGGCCGCAATCTGGAAGCCCAGACGATTGAGGCGATGTTCTATCCGGTCGTATGAGGTGCCGGAGCTGTCGTAATCGACCGCGACGAGCCGGTGTTCCGGATTGACGCTGACGGAGGTCACGCCGTGCAGAGCGTCCAGCTCGCGCTTAATGTCCTTCAGAGCATGCTTGCCGCCGAGGTTTTCAACGATAAAATATGCGCTTTCATTTGACATCATAATCACCTCGGGAATAGGATTCCCCGGGGAAATGCAAAGATGCGGGGGAGAAGCGGCGCACTAAAAACTGTTTCTGGTTCCGGAAAGCAGCGGCAGGATGACGATACAGATGAGCAGGATAATCCCCACGCTCAGGGTGATGGTGCTGAGGTTTTGTGAATTTGGCATGGTACGGCCCTCCTTACGCCAGTTTATGCGGGCGCAAAAGGGCGGGTGCAAAAACAAAAGCGCGGCATGACGCCGCGCTTTTAGAGAAAAGAGGAGGAGTAAGAAAAGTATATGAAAACCCCGTAGGGGAATGGCTGGGCCTGCCGGCGTCCGGCCGGTATTCCGTTCATCCGGCGTCGGCAGATTGATCATGTCTCTATCATAACGGGCAATTATGACGCAGATATTTGAGTTGCGCGAACATTCTGAAAAGGATTTGTGAATCAATTATGAAGGACGGGCGCGGATCAGATATGCCACTGTGTAATATTGCCGTAGAGCTTGTCGTCGGGGGTGCGGCCGCCCGGCCCGAAGACGTTGCGCTTGAGTTCGGCGGAGCCCGATTCCTGCACGTCGCCGAAGACGGGGGTGGGCTGTACGCCGCCCTCATAGGCGATCAGGACGACACGCCTGCCGGTGTCGCGGCTGATCTGTGTTTCCAGCCGCTTGATTTCGGTTTTGAGCCGGTTGGACAGGTCGGCATATTGGTATTCCATCAAAAGTCACCTCGGCAGTATTGTTCGCCGCGGGACGCGAAAAATCAGCGGAAAATCACGGCAAAGCGCGCGGGAGAAAGACGAAAAAAAGCGCCGCGTGGGCGGCGCTTTTCAGGGGTTGGGGTCCCCGACCGAGCCGTCCCCCTTCAGCTCGTGGAAAACCTTGTGGTCGTTCCGGCCGTTTTCGATGACCGGGCGGACGTGGGCCTTCCCATGCTTGGCCTTGCCCTGGATTTCAGGGACGGGGGAGACTTCGTTCTTCGGGAAGCGGCTGATGTGGTTGCTTTCCGTCCCGTGCGGCTCGCGCGGGTCGGGGCGGCGCATTCCGGGTTTTGGCATGGCGGTCCCCTCCTTACACGTCGTCCGGTTTGACCGAATGTTTTTTGGCGTTCCGGTTGTGGTTCTGGTTTTCGCGGGTGAGGGGAGTCTGGCCGTTGCACTTTTTCCTGCGGACCTCTTTTTTGTCCGGCTGGCTGTCCTTTGGCATATGATCACCTCGGGAATAGAATTCCCCGGAGGCGGAAAATTAACCGTCCGCGCGCCGCCGAAATCAGTTTTTGACGCTTTCCACAATTTTGACCAGCTGCTCCTTCGAAAGCGGGGAGGCGGCGTGGAGGGAATAGGAGAACGCGTCGTCCTGCCAGACGGCGAGCGACCGGGACCCATCGGCGCCCTTCATGAGGACGGCGTTCCCGTTGACGTCGGCGGTTTCCTCCTCGTCGTAGGCGTTGTAATCGCCGCTGATGTCGGAGCCGTCGGCCTTCCCGCAGCGGTAGGTCAGGTCGTTCTGCCCGTCGGTGTAGATGAGCTGGATGGTGTTTTTCGCGATGGTCGTGACGGCCTCGAGCGCATATCCTTCGGGCAGCCCGGCGGGCGTCGGGATTTCAAATCCTGCGGCGGCCTGCGCGTCCTCGAGCGTTTCGTATTCCTCGATGGGGTTCGGAAGCTGGCTCTCGGCGGGCTTCTGCCCCGCACAGGCGGAGAGCATGGACAGGGCGATAACGGCGGCCAGGCAAATTATCCATTTTTTCATTGCGGATGCTCCTTTCAGAGGATAGGTGCCAAAGGCGCGGCGGTTTACTGCATGGACGCGAAAAAGAAAAGCGGGGCGGTTCCCGGGAACCGCCCCGCCCTTTTTTTATGCCTCCGCTTTCCCGCTGCCGCCTACAGGCAGGTATAGCCGCCGTCCACGATCACGTTGCTTCCGGTGGTGTAGCCCGAGGCGTCGCTCGCGAGGTAGAGAAGCGCGGGAAGCAGCTCCTCCGGCTTCCCCATGCGCGCCATCGGGATCATCGGGATCCAGGACTCGCGGTACTCCTCCGGGATCTCGTCGAGCGCGCCCGTCGCAATATATCCCGGGCTGATGCAGTTGACCCGGATGCCCGCTTTGACCCATTCGACCGCCAGCGACCGGGTCATGTGGATGACCGCCGCCTTGGACGCGTTGTAGGAGCACTGCCACTGGGGAAGGTTGACGATCGAACCGGACATTGAGGCCATATTGATGATGCTCCCGCGGATGCCCCGCTCCATCATGATCCGCGCGGCGGCGCGCGCCACAAAAAACTCCCCGAAAAAATTGACGTTCATGACCGTGCGGAAGTTTTCCGCCGGCGCGTCGACCGAGTCCTCGTGGATGCAGATGCCGGCGTTGTTGAACACCACATGCACGACGCCGGACCGGCGCGCGATCTCGGCGAAGGCGGCGTCGACGGCCGCTTCGTCGGTGACGTCGGCGGCGATCCAATAGCCCCGGCCGTCGGCGGCCGCGATGCCCTCCAGCGCCTCCTTCGGCTCGCTGCGGCAGAGGATGGCCACCTCCGCGCCGGCCTTCGCGAGTCCGACCGCGGCGGTCTTTCCGATCCCCTTGCTCGCCCCGGTCACGACCGCGACCTTGCCTTTCAGTCCAAACAGTTCCTCGACATACATGGCGGTCCCTCCTTTCTAATCCGCGACCCTGACGACGCCCTTGACGACCTCGTCCTTGTTGTTGATGCAGATGTCCAGCGCCTCGGGCAGGTCGTCGAACGCAAACTCGTTGGTGACGATCCCGCGGATGTTGATCCGCCCCGTCGCGACCGCGTCGATCGCCATCGGGTAGCAGTGGCGGTAGCGGCAGATGCTTTTGAAGGTCAGCTCCTTGTTGATGGCGGCGGTCATCGGCAGGGTCATCTCCCCCGAGGCTCCCAGCCCCACCAGCACGATGGTCGAGCCCTTCTTCGCCATCTGGATGGCCTGACGGGTGGTGGCTTCGGTCCCGGCGGTCTCGATCACGAGGTCGGTCCCCCGGCCGCCGGTCAGCCTCATGACCTCCTGTACCACGTCCGCCGTCCTCCCGTTGATCACCCCGTCCGCGCCGCATTCCAGCGCCTTCCTCAGCCGTGCCTCGATCACGTCCACCACGTAGACCCTCGACACCCCCATGGCCTTCATCGCCAGCAGGGAGACCAGCCCGATGCATCCGGAGCCGGTGACGACCGCCGTCTGCCCGATGTGCGCCTCCCCGAGGTTGGCGGCATGGAAGCCCACGGCGAGCGGCTCGATCAGCGCGCCCTCCATCGTGCTCACGTTGTCCGGGAGCTTGAAGCAGAGCCCCGCCTCGTGCGCGACGTACTCCTGGAACACGCCGTCCACCGGCGGGGTCGCGAAAAACACCACGTCGGGACAGAGGTTGTAGCGCCCGGTGCGGCAGAACTCGCAGTGGCCGCAGGTCTTTCCCGGCTCGAGCGCCACCCGGTCCCCGGCCTTGAGGCCGGTTACGCCCGCGCCGGTCTCCACCACGGTGCCGCCCGCCTCGTGCCCGAGCACAAAGGGAGGCTCCACCCGGCAGTCGCCGATTCCGCCCGTCGCGTAATAGTGCAGGTCCGACCCGCAGATGCCGATGTATTCGAGCTTGACGAGCACCTCGCCCGCCTTCGGGCGCGGGATTTCCCGCTCCTCAAACGCGCTCCTGCCGACGCCGGTCATGACCGCCACTTTCATCTTTCCCTGCATATGGGCTTGCTCCCTTCAATAGTTAGTTAGGATATTTACATAAAGAATCTAACTATTAAAATACGGGTTTTCCCTCCGCTTGTCAACGGCAAATCCCGCGCGCCGCGCGAAAAAGGGCAAAATCATCGGAATCCACAAAAGCGGCCGCGCCGATTTAGACAAAAAAGCGGGGATCGCTCCCCGCTTTTCCAATTCCGACGATGTGGGACCCGGCCGCGCTCAGATGCTGTTCACGAACGCCTGCACGTGGATCAGCGCCGCGCCGACCGCCGACGCCTCGGTGCGGTAGCGGCAGACCCGGACATAGCCGCCGTCCCTGTCGAATCGGTTCAGGTAGGCGAGCCGGCCGCGCAGCTCCTCCAGCTGGTCCTCCATATACGCGCCCACGTAGCCGCCGAGGATGACCGGGCAGTCGAACGCCATCCGCAGGATGTCCACCCCGGCGGCGAGGTTGTCCAGATAATCCGCCCAGGCGATGCGCGCCTTCGGCGCGCCCTCCCGCAGCTCCCGGAAAAATGCCGGGAGGCTGCCCCCCGCCAGTTCGGAGAGCACCGTCGCGGAGCAATAGGCGTCCAGGCAGCCCTTCTTGCCGCAGTAGCAGCGTTTGCCGTCCCGTTCGACCGGGATGTGCCCGAACTCGCCGCCGCGCTGGTTCTCCCCCTTGTAGAGCTGCCCCCCGAGCAGGATCGCGCCGCCCACCGTGTTGCTCAGCGAGAGGTAGAGCGCGTCGGACGGGCTCTGCACGTCCCAGACCTCCGCGAAACCGGCCGCGTTGGCGTCGTTGCAGAAGACGCAGGGGAGGGGGATCGACCTGGAGAGCTCCGCGCAGCGCAGGTTCTGCATCCGCAGCACCCGGGAATCGAGCATCAGGCTGCCGTCGGCCGAAAAGGTCCCCGGCATGGAGACGCCCACGCCCAGCACCCGTTCGGCGGGCGCCGCCGCCTTCCCGATCAGGTCCCGCACCATGCCGGCGAGCGCGTCGGCGTATTCGCCGCTCACCGCAAAGGCGCGCTTCTCCCGGCTTTCGGCGAGGATGCCGCCCTCCAGGTCGACCAGCACGCCGCTGATGTGGTTCGCAGTCAGGTCCAGCCCCACGGCGGTCCGCGCGTCCTTCACGCAGGTGAGCGCGACCGCCTTGCGTCCTCCCGTGGAATCGAGGCTGCCGCCCTCCTCCACCAGGCCGCGGTCCTGCAGGTACCGCACGTTCTGCATCACGGTCGGCATGCTCAGCCCCAGCCGGTGGCAGAGCTCCGGCCGTGAGATGCGCGGATTCTGGTAAATCATCCGGTAGATGCGGTTGCGGTTGACCGTCTTGATCTCCATGACGGATTCTCTGGGCATTTTCTTTTCCCCTTTATGAAAATGATCTTACATTTGATTTTACCCCGCCGCCTCCGGTTTGGCAAGCGCAAAGCGAAAATCACGCGCCGCGTCCCACCCGCCAGTAGAGGATAAGCGCGATAATGCCAGGCGTATCTGGCATATTGGTCAAAGAACGGCATGTTTTCCGCCGGAAGAGTAAAAACGGTCAGATATTTGAACTTTTAGCGGCTTCCTTTTTGAACGGACACATAGTAGAATCGAACGAGGCGGCCCGCAGAAAGGGACGCGTCATGTTGTCAACGACAATCGGAGTGAACGTCAGAATGAACAGATTGGAATTGGGATGGTCGCAGGAACGGCTTGCTTTTGCTTCGGGGGTGTGCGTGCGCACGATTAGCGCGATCGAGTGCGGGACCGCCAACCCGACTTCGGACGTAATTGAAAGTCTTGCCTGGGCGCTGGGGGTCCCCGTGTCCAGACTTGTCGGATAGAGATTCGCATGGTGTAAACTTCGACGGCGGGCCGCCTTTATTAAGTACAAGTGTCGTATAAGTGTCGTAGCCGCAATCCTGTGCAACTATCGTTGATGCAATAAGAAACCCGCATAGTAGCTTACTATGCGGGTTTTCGCGTTGGTGGAGGAGGGTGTTTCGCTTTTCTGCGGAAAAGCCACGGCGGTTGCGGCCCGCTCCCGGCGGCCTGCCAGGAGCCGCCTTTCGAATCCACCCGGGAACAAAAAAACACGAGCATCTTACGATGCTCGTGTTTGGTGGAGGAGGGTG
>NZ_JAPJQF010000018.1:0-50618 GCF_030825285.1 Anaerotruncus massiliensis (ex Togo et al. 2026) | reverse complement strand
TCCCTCTCCTCCCCCGTCCCGCGCGCCGATCCCCACGCCGTCCTGCCCGCTCTCTGCCTGCTCTGCATGTGCTCGATCCTCGCCTTTCCCGAATGGCGTCGAAATGTTCATTTTTACAAGTAGAAATTTCCCCTCCGTTCCTGTATAATGATAGGGTTATATCGGACTTTCGGAGGTGCGCCATGAGCAAGCTGAGACTGTTTTCCAACGAGATCCCGCCCGCCTGCCAGTACTGCAAATACGGGTTCATCACCCGCGACGGGCGTTCGGTGCTGTGTGAAAAAAAGGGTGTGACCTCTCCGTTCACCTCCTGCCGGCGCTACCGCTACGCGCCGCTCAAGCGGGTCCCCAAGCGCCCGCGCGCGCTGCCCGCTTTCGACAAATCGGACTTTGAGCTGTGACGCCCCACTACGGTATAGAAGGAATGTTGCCCATATGAAACCGAAACGGACGCATGTGATCGCGCGCACCCTGCTCCTGTCGCTGGCGATCGTCGCCGCGACCTTCACGGTGCTGCTGGCGAGCGACCTGCTCACCGGCGAGATCATCCCCAAGAGCTATCCCGGGGGGATCGTGCCCACCGCCCCCGAGCTGCGCGCGATGACGGTGCGCACCCGCGGCAACGCGGATTTCCCCTCCGCGCCCAACCTTTCGGCCAAGGCGCTGCGCGGCCAGCTCGACGCGATCGCGGACTTCGCCGCCGAATACGGCTACAACGCCGTCTTCTTTGAAGCGGCTCCCGAGTGTGACGCGCTCTACCGCTCGTCGGTGCTGCCGTCGAGCGCCTATCTCACCGGCGAACAGGGCTCCTTCGCCTTTTTTGACCCGCTCGGCTACCTCGTCGACGAATGCAAGGAGCGGGGCATCCAGGTCTACGCGGTCGTCAACCCCTACGCGGTCGCTTCCGGCGGGCTGGCCGCCTCCTCCCCCGCGGCAAAAAATCCCGGCTGGGTGAAAAACGGCGTCCTCGACCCGTCCGAGCCGGGCGTGCAGAAGCTGGCGGGCAAGGTCGTCTCGGAACTCACCGCCAACTACGACATCGCGGGCGTCGTCCTCTCGGGCGTCGACTCGGGCGTCTTCGACGCCGTGGAGGACTACGCCTCCTGCGTCGCCAAAACCGCCGGGCACGCGCACGACAGCCTCAAGCATAAGGATTCCCAGCGGCTCGGCCTCGTCGTCTCGGGCGGCGCGGTGGGCGGCGAAGCCGCCCGTGACCTCTTCTCCGCGCCGCTTGGGAGCGGCGACCTCGATTTCGTCGTGCCGACCTTCGACGGCGTCTCCCTCGACGAGCTGCCCGCCCTCCTTTCGGGCTGGCAGGCCCTCTGCGAAGCCAAAGGCGCCGCCTACTACCCGCTGCACGGCGCGGACGACGCGTCCGCCTTTTCCCACGGGATCGACAACAGCCTCTGGCTGGAACGGCAGTCGGGCGCGGGCGGCATCGTGATCAGCAACTACAGCGCGCTTGACACCGAGTCGCGCACCGCGGCCTATACGCTCTTTGCCGCCTTCAGCCAGAAGGAGCCCGCAGGCATGCCCGACCTCAGCTACCAGAAGACCCTGACGATCGGGCGGCCGGCCGAGCCGGTGACCGCCGACCCCTCCTGGGGGACCTACTACATCATGGGCACCTCCGACCCCGCCCAGCCCCTCCTCTTTGAGGGACGCGAGCTGGAACGCTCGTCCGAAGGGCTGTGGGGCGTGCTTGTCGACGTGGCCTACGGCTCCAACACCTACACCTTCACGCAGGGCGGGATCAGCAGGACGGCCGCGATCACCCGCAGTTACCCGTCCGAGACGACCACGATCTCCACCATCGTCAAATCGAGCGCCTATCCCGCCAGCTCGGAGGCGGTGCTCGCAGGGCAGCTCCTGAAGCTCTCCTGCACCGCGCCGGGCGGCGGCACGGTGACCGCCGCGGTGGGCGGGCTCACCGCCACCCTCCAGCCGGTCGCGGCGGTGCAAAACGGTGTCGCCGTCACCTATCAGGCGACCCTCGACGTCTCCTCCCTCGCCCTGTCCGGGCAGGTCAAGAACATCGGCCCCGTCACCTACCGCCTCAACTACGCGGGCCTCAATTCGAGCCAGCAGACCGCCGGGGAGGTCTATGTCGCGGGCGAGGGGGCGGTCCCCGTCGCGCGGATGAAGACCTTCATCGTCCCCGTCAACAAAAACGCGGCGGACGACGGGCAGTACCTCACCATCCTCAAGAAGGACTGCGTCGACTACATCACCGAAAACGCGGGCGGCGGCTACTACCGCCTCTCCTCGGGCGGCTATGTGCTCAAATCCGCCGTCGACGTCGACGAGGGCGCGGCCACCGCGCAGAGCGCCGTCGCCTCGATCGCGATGGCCAAGGCCCCCAAGGGGGAAAAGCTGACGATCGGCGGCACCGCGCGCCCCGCCTTCACGGGGAGCATGGACGAGGATTCGGTGACCGTCACCTTCCACCACCTCAAAGGCTTTGAAAAGATGAACACCTCGATGCTCGAGAGCACCCTCTGCTCGTCGGTCGAATCGTCGATCAGCGACGACGGCGCCGTGACCCTCACCTTCCATCTGAACGACGGGGTGCGCCTGAGCGGCTGGGACGTCCAGTTCGACGGGAACGACACGGTCGTCTACCTGCGCGAGCGGCCCGCGTTCGACCGCCTGAGCGCCACCCCCCTCTCGGACGTGACCGTCGTGCTCGACCCGGGCCACGGCGGCACCGACCCGGGCGCCTCGGGCGTGGCGGGCGACGGCGGCCCGTGGGAGAAGACCCTCAACCTCGCCAACGCCTACGCGGCCCAGAGCCGCCTGGAAGCGCTCGGCGCGACGGTCCACGTGCTGCACAGCGACGAGACGATGACCCTCAATGAGCGCATGGAGCTCTCCCAGCAGTTCGACGCGGACCTCTTCATCTCCTGCCACCACAATTCCCTCGGCGTGACCGCCGATTCGGTCGGTGTCTCCGGCATCGAGGTCTACTATTGGAACGACCAGTCGCAGCGCCTTGCCGAGCTCGCGGGCCAGAGCCTCGCGGAGGACAGCGGGCGCAGGCTGCGTTCGGTCGAACGCTCCTACTACCGCGTCACGATGATGACCGCCTGCCCCTCCATCCTGCTGGAATCCGGCTTCATCACCAATCCCGCCGAGTACCAGCAGATCTGCGACGCGTTCGCGATGTACCGCTACGGCAGCGCGGTCGCGGACGCGGTCGTCCAGTACTTCGCCTCCTGAACGTATCAAAAAGCGCCCGGCCTCAACGGCCGGGCGCTTTTTTCATTTCTCCACGGGGAAGTCCTCCGAATGGAAGCTGCTGTAGTACCGCCCCGAAAACGCGGTGAAGTGCAGGACGCAGTAGTCGGGATCGTCCACCCCGCCGGGATAGTACCGCTCGTCCCCCTCCCGCCAGATCTCCGCCTTGATTTCCGGGCTTGTGAGCACCTCCATATGCCCCTTGAGCATCACCCCGCGGAAGAACCGGCGGTCGCAGAAGTAGGCGCTCGCCTTTGGGTTTTCCCGGTAGTGGGCGGCGCGCATCGAGGAGGTGTTGGAGGTGAACCACAGCTCGCGGACGCCCTCGCGGCGGCGGGGCGGGAGCATCGCCTTCATCTCGGGGAAGCCCTCGCCGTCGACCGAGCCGATGTAGGAGACGCCCGCGCGGTCGATGAGATTTCCGATCGTCTGGACGGGATCACGCATCATACCGACGTCTCCTCCCAGCCCTTGCAGACGTCGACCCAGCCCGCCGCGCCGGAATAGTCCTCCAGCTCGGCACAGGTGAGCTCGATGGCGGAATTGCCGCTGCCCGCCGCCGGGAAGACGGTTTCAAACCGCTTCATCGACACGTCCAGGTAGGTCTTTACAGCTTCGTTCTCGATCGCGAAGGGGCAGACGCCGCCGACCGCGTGCCCGGTGAGGATGAGCGCGTCCTCGGGTGGGAGCATCGACGCCTTCATGGAGAACTGGTCCTTAAACTTGCGGTTGTCGATGCGCGCGTCGCCCGCCATGACGATCAGGACGCACCCCTCCGGGCTCTTGAAGGAGAGGGTCTTGGCGATGCGCGCGGGGATGACGCCGACCGCCTGCGCGGCCAGCTCGACGGTGGCGCTTGAAACCGGGAACTCCAGGACGTCCCCGCCGCGCCCGCGCGCGGCAAAGAACGCCCGTACCTTTTCGATGGACATTTGCACATTCCTCCAAAAAAGGTTGGGCGGAAAAATTTCCGCCCAACCGGCTGATGTTGTTTTCGCGCGTCCGCCCTTCCGCTCCCCATCGTACGGGCCGCGTGCACGGACAGGCGGCGGCGCCGCGCCTGATAAAAGTTTTCGCCAGGCCTTTTTCAAAAGGCCGACCAAAAAATGCCCGTAACCCTAATACACGTCCTCGCCGCTGAGGATGGGGATGCCGTGGTCGCGCAGGACCTTTTCGGCGGCGTCGTTGTCGGCGACGCGCAGGATGACGTAGGCGGTCTTCTCGGCGTGGCTGACAAAGGCGTACATGTACTCCACGTCCATGCCCGCCTCGCGCAGGATGTCGAGCGCCTCCGCGAGACCGCCGGGGCGGTCCTCGATGCCGACGCCGATGACGCTCGTCTGGGAGACGGTGAAACCCTGCTCCTTGAGGGCGCTTTCGGCGCGGGAGGGATGGTCGACAATCAGGCGCAGGATGCCGAAATTGGTGGTGTCGGCGATCGAGAGGGCGCGGATGTTGATCTCCCGGCCGCTGAGGACGTCGGTGATCTCCGAAAGCCTGCCCGGCTGGTTCTCGACAAAGACGGAAAGCTGCTTGATAACCATATTACACACCCATTCTGCCGCTGTGCCGGCGTTAGTTTGACGATAATGCCCAAAAATCCGGGAAGAAGCTTCCCTTTCTTATGCCAATTATATCATACCAGATGGCGTTTGTCGATAACGCGTTTCGCCTTTCCTTCGCTGCGCTCGATCGTTTTGGGTGAGACGAGGTGCACGTGGACGGCGAGCCCGAGCATCGACTTGAAGCCGTCGACGAGCTGTTTCTCGCGGCGGGAGATGTCCTTGACGGTGTCGCCGAACATCGCGCCCGTCATCTCGACGTAGACGTCGAGGGTGTCGCTGTTCTTGACGCGGTCGACGACGATCTGGTAGTTGGCCGGGTAGCCGTGGTTCATGAGCACCGTCTCGATCTGGGACGGGAAGACGTTGACGCCGCGGATGATGAGCATGTCGTCGCTGCGGCCCATCGGCTTGGACATCTTGACGTGGGTGCGTCCGCAGGAGCAGGGCTCGCGGGTGAGCACGCAGATGTCGCGGGTGCGGTAGCGGAGCATCGGGAAGGCCTTCTTGGTGATGCTCGTGAAGACGAGCTCGCCCTTGGAGCCCTCGGGGAGCACCTCGCCGGTGTCGGGGTCGATAATCTCGGCGATGAAGTGGTCCTCGTTGATGTGCATGCCCGTCTGCTCGGCGCACTCGAAGGAGACGCCGGGGCCGGAGAGCTCGGTGAGGCCGTAGATGTCATACGCCCTGATGCCGAGCTTCTTTTCGATGTCGCGGCGCATCTCCTGGGTCCACGCCTCGGCGCCGAAGATGCCCGCCTTGAGCGGGATCTCCTCCGGGCTGATGCCCATCTCCTCGAACGTCTCGCCGATGAAGGCGGCGTAGGAGGGGGTGCAGCAGAGGATGGTGGCGCCCAGGTCCTGGATGAACTGGATCTGCCGCGCGGTATTGCCGGAGGACATGGGCAGCGTGAGGCACCCCACCTTGTGGGAGCCGCCGTTGAGGCCGGGGCCGCCGGTGAAGAGGCCGTAGCCGTAGGAGACCTGCACCACGTCGCTGCGGGTGCCGCCCGCGGCCACGATTGCGCGGGCGCAGCAGTCCTCCCACAGGTCGATGTCGTCCTGGGTGTAGAAGGCGACGACCCGCTTGCCGGTGGTGCCGCTCGTCGACTGGATGCGCACCGCGTCCTCACGCGGAACGGCGAGCAGTCCGTAGGGGTAGGCGTCGCGCAGGTCCGCCTTGGTCAAAAAGGGCAGCTTGCAAAGGTCGTCAACGGATTTGATGTCCGAGGGCTTGATCCCCTTCTCGTCCATCTTCCTGCGGTAGAACTCCACGTTTTTGTAGGCGTGTTCGACCGTTTCGACGAGGCGCTCGTCCTGCCAGGCTCTGATCTGCTCGCGGGAGGCGCACTCGATTTCGGGCTGGTAGTAGTTTGGCAAAGGAATCCATTCCTTTCTGTCATTAAGATTGGGATCACGCGGTATGGTTCCGGCCGAGCGCGAACGCGCGGCGGTTGAGCTCCAGGAATTTCGCGGGCACGCAGGCCTCGAGCGACGCCTGCCACGCCTCCTCGGGGATGTCGAGCAGGGTGGAGAGCACCCCCATCAGCACGACGTTGACCGCCTTGGCGCTGCCGGCCTGTTCGGCCAGCGAGAGGGCGTCGATCGCCAGCAGGTTCGCGCCGGTGGCGGCGAGCTTTTCGAGGACGCCGTCGGGATATTGGGCCGCGCCGGTGATGACCGGCATCGGGTCGATGCGCTGGTCGTTGACGATGAGCCGTCCGCCCTCCTTCAGGTAGGGCAGCCAGCGGGCGGCCTCGAGCCGCTCAAAGGAGACGATCGCGTCGGCCTCCCCCTCGGAGACGATGGGGGAATAGACCTTGTCGCCGTAGCGCACATAGGTGACGACGGAACCGCCGCGCTGGCTCATGCCGTGCACCTCGGAGACCTTGACGTCGAACCCGCGCGAGAGCAGCACGTTGCCGAGCAGCTTGGAGGCGAGCAGCGAGCCCTGCCCGCCGACCCCCACGATCATGACGCTTTTTACGTTTGCCATCAGCCCTGCACCTCCGCGGAAGATTTCAGCGCGCCGAACGCGCACATTTTTTCACACAGCCCGCAGCCGACGCAGAGGGTCTGGTCGACGGTGACGTGGCCCTCCGCCGCGCTGATCGCGGGGCAGCCGATCCTCATGCAGGCCTTGCAGTTTTTGCACTTCTCCACGTCCACGGTGAGCGGCGGGTTGTGCTTCACATATTTGAGCAGCGCGCAGGGCCGCCGGGTGACGATCACCGACGGCTCGTCGGCGGCGAGCTCCTCCTTGATCACGGTCTCAAGCTCCTTCAGCTCGTTCGGGTCGACGACGCGCACCCGCCTGACGCCCGCCGCCTCGCAGATCTTCTCGATCGAAACCTGCGGGGTGGGCTGGTTTTTGAGCGTGAGGCCGGTCGTCGGGTTCTGCTGGTGGCCGGTCATGCCGGTGATCGAGTTGTCGAGCACGATCACCGTCGAGTTGCCGCGGTTATAGGTGATGTCGATGAGCCCGGTGATGCCCGAGTGCATGAAGGTGCTGTCGCCGATGACCGCGACGGATTTTTGGGCCGAGTCGCCGCCGCGCGCGGTGTTGAAGCCGTGCAGCCCGGAGATCGACGCGCCCATGCAGACGGTCGTGTCGAGCGCCCCGAGCGGGGGCAGCGCGCCGAGGGTGTAGCAGCCGATGTCGCCGCTGACCATCACGCCGAGCTTGTGCAGCGTGTAGAAGAGGCCGCGGTGAGGGCAGCCGGGGCAGAGCACGGGCGGGCGCACGGGCACCGCCTCGCCGAAGGAGAGCCCGCCGGGGACCTCCCCGCCGAACGCCTTGGCGACCATCCGCTGGGAATACTCCCCGCAGAGGCCGAGGCGGTCCTTGCCGCCGTCGACCCGCACGCCATTCGCGCGGCAGAAGGTCTCGATGACCGGGTCGTGCTCCTCGACCACGTAGAGGGTCTTCACCTTCGCGGCGAAATCCCGGATGAGCTTCGCGGGCAGCGGGTTCACAAGCCCGAGCTTGAGGACGCTCGCGGCGGGGAACGCCTCCTTCACATACTGGTAGCAGGTGCCCGAGGTGATGAAGCCGACCTCCGCGTCCCCCATCTCCACCCGGTTGAGCGGGGTGGTCTCGGCGAACTCCGCGAGCTTTTTCATCCGCTCCTCGACAAAGACATGCCGCCCGACCGCGTTGGCGGGCATCATGACATATTTTTTCGGGTTCTTCTCATACGCCTTCAGCGGGTATTCGGTGCGCTCCTTCGGCTCCACGATGCTCTGGGAGTGGGCGATGCGGGTGCAGGTGCGGAAGATGACCGGCGTGTCGAACGTCTCGGAGATCTCGTACGCCGCCGCCACGAGGTCGATGCAGTCCTTTGAATCGGCGGGCTCGACCATCGGCAGCTTGGCCGCGATCGCGTAGTGGCGGGAATCCTGCTCGTTCTGGGAGGAATGCATGCCCGGGTCGTCCGCCACGCCGATGACCATGCCGGCGTTCACGCCGGTGTAGGAGGCGGTAAAGAGCGGATCGGCCGCGACGTTGAGGCCCACGTGCTTCATCGCGCAGAAGGAGCGCGCGCCGCCGATGGCCGCGCCGAGCGTCGCCTCCATGGCGACCTTCTCGTTGGGGGCCCACTCGGCGTAAATCTCGTCGTACTCGCTCGCGTACTCGGAGATCTCGGTGGAGGGGGTGCCGGGATAGCTCGAGACGAACCGGCAGCCTGCCTCGAAGAGTCCTCTGGCAACCGCCTGGTTGCCAAGCATCAGCTGTTTCATATATGTACTCCTTTAATGAATTACTTATTCAGCGCAGGTCGACGACCCGCTTGGCCTTGCCCTGGAACCGCTCGATCGTCTTGGGCTGCACGAGGGTGACCTTCGCGTCGATGCCCAGAACGGTGCGCAGTTTGGCGTGGATCGTCTCCTGGAGCTTTTCGAGGTCGGACCACCGCTCGAGCAGCGAGCCGTCGATCAATTCGACCTTGACCTCGAGCGTGTCGGTGTAGCCCTCATGCCGCACATAGAGCATGTAGTGCGGGCTGATCTGGCTCATCGGCATGAGCACGCTCTCGATCTGGGAGGGGAACACGTTGACGCCCTTGACCTTGATCATGTCGTCGCTGCGGCCCATGATCTTGTCCATGCGGGCGGTCGTGCGGCCGCATCTGCAGGGGGCGTAGGTCACGCGGGAGAGGTCGCGGGTGCGGTAGCGCAGCAGAGGCAGCGCCTCCTTGGTCAGCGTCGTGATGACCAGCTCGCCGACCTCGCCCTCCGCCTTTTCCTCGAGGGTGTCGGGGTCGACCACCTCGGTGAAGAAGTGGTCCTCGTTGATATGTAAGCCGTCGCGGAATTCGCATTCGCCCGAGACCCCCGGGCCGATGAGCTCGCTCATGCCGTAGTTGTCGGTGGCGAAGAGTCCGAGCTTCTGCTCGATCTTCGCCCGCATCTCGGGGGTGCTGCCCTCCGAGCCGAAGAGGCCGATGCGCAGCTTGAAATCATCCGGCCCGTAGCCGAGCTCGGCGGCCAGCTCCCCGAGGTATAGCGCGTAGGTGGGGGTGGCGATCAGCGTCGTGGTGCCGAAATCCTTCATCAGCATGATCTGCTTTTCCGAATTGCCGGAGGAGGAGGGCACGACCGAGGCGCCCAGCCGCTCGAGGCCGTAGTGCAGGCCGAGCGCGCCGGTGAAGAGGCCGTAGCCGAAGCAGATCTGCGCGATGTCCTCGTCGTTCACGCCCGCGGCGGCGATGAGGCGCGCCATAATCTCGCTCCACATGTCGAGGTCGTTTTTCGTGTATCCGACGACGGTGGGCTTGCCGGTGGTGCCGCTCGACGCGTGGATGCGCACGACCTTTTTCTGCGGCACCGCGAAGAGGCCGAAGGGGTAGTTGTCGCGCAGGTCGTCCTTGGTCGTCGGCGGGATATACTTGATGTCGGAGAGGGCTTTGAATTTGTCGGGGTCGAACCCGACCGCGTCAAACCGATCGTGGTAGAGCTTCACGTTGTCGTAGCAGTATCGCACGATGTGCTTCATCCGCTCCAGCTGGAGCGCCTCGATCTGCTTTCGCGGCATCGTTTCGGCTTCCCGGTTGTAGATCATGATTACCTTCACTCCGTTTCCTTTTGCGGCGTCGCCGCCGGGCGCTTTAACGCATTTATCCGTTAAACCCTATTGCTTTATCATACTGCGATCCGCTTCCAAAATCAAGCCTTCCGCCATCTTTTTTTCACTTCTTTCCCCGCCGGGCGGACATTTTTCCCCAAAATGCCGCCCCGACGGCCGGGCCCCGGCGGTTTTCCCGCCAGCGGCGGGAAACTTTTTCCCCGGTGGGAATAATTTTCATGCGGCGGCCCACGCTAGGAATAAGAAGTCGAAGGAGCGTGGTCATATGGGAACAGTCGTCAAACGGGCGGTCCGCCGCGCGGGGGTGAAAAAGCCGTGAGCGAATCCATCTGGAGCAAAACCGCCGCGCTGCCGGAACGGCCGGCGCTCGCGGGCGGCCTCGACGTGGACGCGGCCGTCATCGGCGGCGGGATGGCGGGCGTGCTGGCCGCGCATTTCCTGAAGGCGGCGGGGCTGCGCACCGTGCTGCTGGAGGCCTCGCGCGTGGGCGGCGGGCAGACGAAAAACACCACCGCCAAGATCACCAGCCAGCACGGGCTGATCTACCACCGGCTGATCGAGCGGTCGGGGGAGGAGCCGGCGCGGCAGTACGCCGACGCCAACCAGCGCGCCGTCGCGGAATACCGGCGCATGGTCCGGGAGCTCGGGATCGACTGCGATTTCACCGAGGCCCCGGCGTACCTCTATTCCACCGCCGAGCGGGAGCCGCTGGCGCGGGAGTTCGAGGCGGCGAAAGCTCTCGGCATCGGCGCGGCCTACGGTTCCCAAACGGAGCTCCCCTTCCCCGTGGCCGCCGCCCTGCGCTTCGACGGGCAGGCGCGGTTCCATCCGCTCAGGTTCCTGCGCGCCGTCGCCGGGCCGCTCGAAATCTACGAAGGGACCCCCGTGCGCTCCGTGGAGGGCAACCGGATCTTCACCGACCGCGGCGAGGTGACGGCGGCAAAGATTGTGTTTGCCTGCCACTACCCCTTCCTGAACGCGCCCGGCTACTACTTCATGCGGATGCACCAGGAGCGCAGCTATGTCCTCGCGCTCAAAAACGCGTCCAAACTCACCGGGATGTACCTCGGCGTCGACGCGGACGGCCTCTCCTTCCGGCCGCAGGGGGACCTGCTGCTGCTCGGCGGCGGGAACCACCGCACCGGCGAAAACTCCGCGGGCGGGCAGTACCAAAGGCTGCGGGAAGCGGCGAAAACCTACTGGCCCGAGAGCGCCGAGGCGGCGGCATGGAGCGCCCAGGACTGCATGACGCTGGACGGGGTGCCCTATATCGGCCGGTACTCCGCCTCGACGCCCGACTGGTACGTGGCGACCGGCTTCCAAAAGTGGGGCATGACCTCCTCCATGGTGTCCGCCCTTTTGATCACCGGCCTGATCACAGAGGGGAAAAGCCCCTGGGAGCAGGCGTTCACGCCCCAGCGGTTCAACCCCTCCGCCTCCGCCAGGACGCTGATGCGGGACACCGCCCAGGCCGCGAAGGGGCTGGCGCGCAAATTCCTCACGCCGCCGCGGGAGGATATCGAGGCGCTGCCCCGCGGGCACGGGGGCGTGGTGGAGTACGACGGCGAAAAGGTCGGGGTCTATAAGGATGAAGCCGGCGAAGCGTTCATCGTATCGGTCCGCTGTCCCCATCTGGGCTGCCAGCTGGAGTGGAACCCGGACGAAAAGAGCTGGGACTGCCCCTGCCACGGCTCCCGGTTCGACTTCCGCGGCCGCCTCATCGACAACCCGGCGCAGGAGGGGCTGGAGGGGGAATGATCCCCCTCCGGCTTTTTTTGCTTCTTTCGCGCCCTTTCCTGACAAGGCGCGCCCCTCTCCTGCATAAGCTGTTGGTAAGAACTATCCAGCAAGGAGGGGTCCCATTGGATGAAAACGGCACAATCCGCGTCCGTGTTTTTACGGGCCGGGCACAGATTCCGCTGGAGGACGCCACGGTGGCGGTCACCCAAAAATCCCCGGACGGCAGGCACCGCCTGGTCGCCGTCCGCGTCACGGGGGAAAGCGGGGAGATCGACCCGGTCGCCATCCCCGCCCCCGCCGCGGCGGACAGCACCTCGCCGGGCGCCGCGGAAGCGCCCTTTTCCGTCTGCGACGTATGGGCGGAGCATCCGCTCTACGAGCTTTTGACGGTGGAGGACGTCCAGATTTTCGCGGGGGTCGAGACGCTCCAGGAGATGAAGCTGATCCCGCTTCCGGAGAATACGGCGCCCCGGGACGCGGCGGGCGAAGTGCGCGTCACCCCCCAAGACCTGTAAAGGAGGCTTTCCCCATGCCAATCACCGTCCTTCCCTATATCCCGGAGTATATCACCGTCCATCTCGGGACCCCCGGCTCCGGCGCGGAGAACGTCACCGTCTCCTTCCCCGACTACATCAAGAACGTGGCTTCCAGCGAGATCTATCCCACCTGGGAGCCCGCCGCCCTGCGCGCGAACATCCTGGCGCAGATCTCCTTCGCGCTCAACCGGGTCTACACGGAATACTATCCCAGCCGGGGCTACTCGTTCCACATCACGAACAGCACCGCCACCGACCAGAAATTCATCTACGGCCGGAACATCTTCGACAACATCGAGCAGATCGTCGACGACATCTTCAATACATACATCCGGCGGATCGGCTACGTGGAGCCGCTGGCCGCGAAATTCTGCAACGGCACAACCACCACCTGCGACGGGCTTTCCCAGTGGGGCAGCCAATACCTGGCGCAGGACGGTTACGACTCCATGCAAATCCTGCGAACCTATTACGGCGACGGCATCGAGCTGGTGCCCGACGCCCCCGTGCAGGGCGTGCGCGCCTCCTACCCCGGCTCCCCCCTGCGGCAGGGCTCCGCCGGCGAGGCCGTGGTGGTCGTCCAGACCTCCCTCAACCGCATCTCCCAGGACTACCCCGCCATCCCCAAGATCTGGCCGGTGGACGGAATTTTCGGCCCCGCCACGGAAAACGCCGTGAAGCGGTTCCAGAGCATCTTCAACCTGGCCGCCGACGGGGTGGTGGGCAGGGCCACCTGGTATAAGCTGGTGCTCCTCTACGTCGGCGTAAAGGACCTCGCCGAGCTCGTGAGCGAGGGGCAGACCTTCTATAACGTCTCCTTCCAGTATCCCGGCGAGTCGCGGGAGCGGTCCTCCGGCGACGGCGTCGTCGCCCTTCAGTTCATGCTCGCCGTCCTGTCCGAGTTTTACGACAACCTCCCCTTCCTCCCGGTGGACGGCGTCTTCGGCCCGAGAACCAGGCAGGCGGTCACGGCGTTCCAGCAGATGGCCGGCCTGCCGCAGACGGGCGTCGCCGATGAAACGACCTGGGACGCAATCTATGAGGCCTACGCGGGGGCGGCCTCCGCCATCCTCAGCGACGGGGTCCGCTTCCCCGCGGAGCTCTCCGACAGCGCCGCGCGGGAGGAGTTCGAGACCTACGCCCTCTCGACCCGCCTGACCCAGTTCCCCGGGTACCCGCTCTCCCTGGGCAGCCGGGACCGGAAAGGGGGCGCCGCCTGATGCTTCCGGAACGTTTTCTGCTCGGGCGTCCCGTCCGGAGCCTCCAAACCATGCTGCGCGCCATCTCGCTGTCCTACCCCTTCCTGCCCCGGCTCGTTCCCGACGGCATCTTCGAGGAGCGGACGGAGCTGGCGGTCGTCCTTTTCCAGCAGAACTTCGGCCTGCCGCCCACCGGCACGGTCGACAACGACACCTGGGACGCCATCGCGTCCGTCTACCGCGGCGTCGTCGCGCGCACGCGCCTGCCGCGGGGCGCGGACGTCTACCCCTCCCCCTCCTTCCGGGTGGAGCCGGGCGGGGAGACGCTGCATCTGCTGGTCGTCCAGTCGATGTTCAAATCCCTCTCCCACGTTTTGGATGAGGTGCAGGACGCGGAGGTCGACGGCCGGCACGCCGACGGCACCGCAGCCAACACCCTCTGGCTGCAAAGCAGGGGAAACCTGGAGGAGTCCGGGGCCTTCGACAGCCTCTCCTGGGACCTGCTCACCCGGCTTTACGCGATCTTCATCACCCGGAACCTGAGCGTCGAATGACCGCGGCGTTCTTTCCGCGGACAACTCAGGCCATCACAGGAAAAAGAGCGGCACGGGCGCACGCCCGCGCCGCTCTTTTTCGTCTGACCCGGCGCCTCCGGGCGGAAAACCGGTCCGCCCGGTGCGGACAGTCCTCCGCGCGGGTGCGTCCGGGCCCACGCTTTGCCGGCGCAAAAGCGGAGCCCGGGCACGGTTTACGCAAACAAGGCCTTTTTGAATCACAAATCCATAACGTTATTTCGTGGAATTCATAGTTTATTAAACAAATTCACGGCCTTTTCGTGTAAAATAAGAGAGTTCAGAAAGTTCTGTGAAAATTGCCGGAAAATCCGCGCCCCGGGCGCGGATCGCACGTTTTTTACAAGGATTCCCCGGTTTGCCCATCGCGGACAGGGTGAAAAAACCTGCCGTTCCGCGGAAAATCTTCACCCGATCGGGAGACACTAATGTTTGGTTACATTAAGCCCTTCAAAGGCATGCTGCGGGTCTGCGAGTACGAAACCTATAAGGCGGTCTACTGCGGACTCTGCAAACAGCTCGGCCGGGAGTACGGCCCCTTCGCCCGGCTGACCCTCAGCTACGACTTCACCTTCCTCGCGCTGCTCGACCTGTCCCTCTCGGGAGAACACCTCGCCTTCGCCCCCGGGCGCTGCATGCTCAACCCGCTCAGAAAAATCCCCTGCTGCCCCAGCTGCGGGCAGCTCGACTTTTCCTCGGGCGTCGCGATGATCATGCTCTATTACAAGGTGCTCGACAACTACCGCGACGGCGGCTTCGGCTCCCGGCTGGGCGCGGCGCTCGCCACGCCCTTCGCGCGGCACGCCTACAAAAAGGCGGCTGACCGCTTCCCCGGTGTGGCGCAGATCATCTACGAAACGATCAGCAAGCAGAGCGCGCTCGAGGACGAACAGTGCGACAGCGTCGACCGCGCCTGCGAGCCCTCCGCGCTCGCCCTCTCGGGCATCTGCGGCCTGCTCACCAACGACAGCACCCAGAAGCGGGTGCTCGAACGGTTCGGCTACCTGCTCGGGCGGTACGTCTATCTGGCCGACGCGCTCGACGACCTCGAGGAGGACGCCCGCCGCCACAGCTACAACCCCTTCCTGCTGCGGGAGAAGACGCCTTCCCCCACGCCCGAACAGCTCGCCGCCATCCGTGAAAACGCCAAGGGCTCCCTCTTTTTAACGATCGGGGAGATCATCAAGGCGTACGAGCTGATCGGCCTGCACGACTATAAGCCGATCCTGGACAACGTCATCCACCTCGGCCTGCGTGATACCGTCGAACGAATCTTGCTGCCAAAGGAGACTGAAAACCGATGACAGATCCGTATAAGGTCTTAGGGATCTCCCCCAACGCCACCGACGAACAGGTGAAGGCCGCATACCGGGAGCTTGCCAAAAAGTATCACCCGGACAACTATGCAAACAACCCCCTGTCCGACCTGGCCGAGGAGAAGATGCAGGAGATCAACCAGGCATACGACGCGATCGTCGCGCAGCGCCGGGCGGGCGGACAGTCCGGCGGCTATTCGGGCGGCGCCTATGCGCAGGGCGCTTCCCAGTTCGCGGACATCCGACGCATGATCAATTCCGGACGGCTGGCCGAGGCGCAGGAGCTCCTCGACGGCGTGGCCGCCGCCAGCCGCGACGCGGAGTGGTACTTCCTCAAGGGCAGCATCTACTATTCGCGCGGATGGCTCGACGACGCGCTCCAGAGCTTCCAGAAGGCCTGTCAGATGAACCCCCAGAACAGCGAGTATTCCGCCGCCTACAACCAGCTGCTCTGGCAGCGGCAGAACGGCCGTCCCCAGTACGGCGGCGGCTCCTACCAGACCGGCTCCGTCGGCGGGTGCAGCTGCTGCGACATCTGCGCCGCCATGTACTGCGCCAACTGCTGCATGGACTGCTGCGGCAACAGCTGCTTCTGAGCCGCCCGCCGTCCCTCGCGCTTTCCGGGCGCCGCAGGCCCGCATCAGAACCATCGGAGGCGTCCGTCTATGAAAAAAAGTACCCAGGTGGCGATCGGCGGCCTCTCCGCCGCCCTCTGCCTGCTGATGATGTTCATGACCGGCCTGATCCCCTTTTCCTCCTACGTCTTCCCCGCGATGGCCGGCATCGTCCTCATCGCCGTCGAGGAGGAGAACGGCACCAAGACCGCCATGCTTGTCTACGTTGCCGTCTCGGTGCTCGCCATGTTCATCGTCCCCGACCAGGAGGCCAAGGTCCTCTTCGTCATGCTGCTCGGCTATTACCCCATGCTCAAGTCCCGTCTCGAACGCGCCCCCCGGCCCATCGCCTATCTGCTCAAATTCCTGCTCTTCAACGGCGTCATCGTCGCCTTCTACTATGTGATGCTCTACGTCTTCGGCATCCCCGACATGCTCGAGGGCTGGGGCGACTTCGGGAAGTATACCATCGTCGTCGCCCTCGCCTTGGTCAACTTCACCCTCTTTATGTACGATTTTCTGCTCTCCCAGGTGCTGCGCATCTACCGCGGCTGGTTCCGCCCAAAGATCCTGCGCAAGATCACCTGACGGGCTTGATTCTTCCCCGCGCGGCGGGGATTTTTTCGAGGTGATTGCTTATGCTGCGACAGCGTTCCCGTCCCCATACCGCGCTTGTGCTGGTGCTCTCCATCCTCTGCGCCATCCTCATCGCGCTGGGGCTTTTCCTCTTCCTGCGCAACCTGAACGGCTCTTCCGGCGAAGTCAAAAGCGCCTTCCGGGTGGAGGGGCTCGACCCCGCCGCCCAGACGGGCACCCCGCCCGGCGCGCCCTGGAATGAGAAATCCCCCGGTGAAAACCTCTTCGGCTACCGCGTCAGCTCCACCGTCACCTTCCAGTCGGACGGTACGGGCGGCGGGCTCAACGTGCAGAACCCCGCGTTCAACGAATACCTTATGGTCGTCGAGCTGACCGCGGACGGGGACGAGAGCGTCCTCTACCGCTCCCAGTACATCGCCCCCAACCAGTACATATCCAAGGTCGACCTCCGTGAGCCGCTCGCCCCGGGCGAGCACGAGGGCACCGTCTATCTCAGCGCGGTCGACCCCAAGACCCTCGACGTCGTCGGGGTGCTCGAAAATCCCATCCTCATCAAAGTGAAGTGAGAAATAAAAGGAACCGGCCGCAGGGCCGGTTCCTTTTTGGATATTCCGCCCCCCTGGGCGGCGGGGGCTTTCTTGGGTTTGCCGCTCGGGAAGCGGCGGAGCTTGCCGCGCTGCGCCCGGCGGGGCTTTTTCGGGAATTGCCGCTTTTCAAGCGGCAAGAATTACGAGCGCGTTCCGCCGCGCGCCACGGGTTCCTTTTCGGACGGACGAAAAGGAACCAAAAGTCCGCCTAAGGGGGCTCCACCGCCCCCTTAGGAATCCCCTGGAGACGCCTTGCCAGTACCCGCCGGTTACCGTCACTCCCCGCAGGTACACCAGTTGAGGGCTCAATTCAGGTTGCGGACGCTCCCAACCGCCGTATCTCCCCGGGTGCGCCTGTAAGAGCGTTCCTGAGGCTCTTGGGAAGAGGCGTTGCGCCTGCGGCGCGGCGGCTGACGGGCTGCTGTAGACTGGTACTTCGATCCGTCATACGGGGACGCGACTTTCTGGGCCAAAGGCCCATTTGTCGCGGCCTGGGGGTCAAGGATTTGGCCGTAGGCCAACCTTATAGAGAATCCGGCCCGCAGGGCCGGGTCCGCGCAGCGGACTCAAGCCGGGGTCGCGGGGCGGAGCGCCCGCGAGCGGCCGTCGCGCGTAGCGCGCTCCGGGCGCAGCCCGGGAAGGCCGCCCAAGCCCCCTGCGGCTTCTTTCCCCCATTTCTTGTCCGTACAAGAAATGGGGCCGCCCGCCGGGGCGGGACCCGGCAACTACACCTATCGGCGGTTGAGGAAGAACAGCCCGGCTACGCAGAGCACGATACCGATCAGCTGGTTGTGGGAGAGCTTCTCGCTGAAAAAGAGCAGCCCCACAAAGAGCAGGATGACGGCGAGCGCAATGTTGGCGACGAGGGAACAGACGCTGATGTTCCAGCCCGCACGGTAGGCGTAGATATAGCCGAGCTCCAGCCCGACGATCGACGCGCCAAGCGCGGCGCTCGTCCAGTTGATCGAGCGGAAGGCGGCCGCCGAATCCCCCTGCGCGGTCACGAGCAGCATCCCGAAGGAGACCGCGCCCGCGGTCAGGTAAGTGATCACGAGCGCGGCGAACGGGTTTGCGCCCGCCGGCATCGTCTTGGTAAAGAGGTTGTAGAGCACGTTGGAGGCCACGATCATGACGATCGGGACGAGTAGGTTCATCGATGTCACTCCTTATCCTGTCCTGCCGCGCGGATGGTCGCGCCGCCCACCACGCGTTCCCCGTCGTAAAAGACCACGGCCTGTCCCGGCGTGATCGCGCGCTGCGGGGAATCGAACCGCACCCGCACCTCCCCCTCCCCGAGGGGATAGACGGTGGCCGGGGCGGGGATGTGCGCGTAGCGGATTTTGGCCCGCACCGAAAGCGGCCCACCGAGCGCGCCGCCCGAAATGAGCCGCAGCCCGTCCGCGAACAGCGTGTCGCGGAAGACCGCCGACTCGTCCGACAGGGTGACGGTGTTGTGCTCCGGATCAAGGCGGCTCACATAACGGTGGGTCCCGAAGGCAATCCCAAGCCCCTTGCGCTGCCCGATCGTATAGTGCAGCACCCCCCGGTGCCGTCCGATCACGTTGCCCGCGTCGTCGAGGTAATCCCCCTCCTCGGGGGTCTTTCCGGTGTGCCGGGCGATGAAGGAGACATAGTCGCCGTCCGGCACGAAGCAGATGTCCTGGCTGTCCGATTTGGACTGCACCGGCAGTCCCGCTTTCGCGGCCAGCGCGCGCACCTCGCTCTTGTCGTAACGGTCGAGCGGCAGCAGCAGCATCGAAAGCTGGCGCTGGTTCAGGTGGTAGAGCACGTAGGACTGGTCCTTGCGGGGCTGGGCGCTGCGCCACAGCTGATAGCGGCCCGACGCCTCGTCGAACCGCACCGCCGCATAGTGCCCCGTCGAGATGCGGCCGTACCCGAGGCGCTCGGCGTCCCGCGCGAACGCGCCGAACTTGACGCTCCGGTTGCAGGCGATGCAGGGGTTTGGCGTCTCGCCGCGCAGGTAGCCGTCCGCGAAGCAGTCGAGCACCCGCTCGGAAAAGAGGGCGCGGTAATCGAAGACGTAATGCGGGATGCCGAGCTTTTCGCAGACCGCCTTCGCGTCGGAGACGTTTTGCTCGGGGCAGCCGTCGAAGAGCTCGAACGTCGCGCCGCCCACCTCATAGCCCCGCTCCTTCAGGAGCAGCGCCGCCACCGAGCTGTCCACGCCGCCGCTCATGGCGACCAGCACCTTTTCCATTTTTACGCGCCTCCCTTCAACGCAACAGGCGAAGCCTCGCTTCGCGCGGCTCCGCCTGTTTACCGCACATATGAGTCCGTTCTTTCGGTATGCCCCCCAGGGGCCCCCCTCCGAATCTCCAGATCTTTTCATATGTGGCATGTCTATATTATACACGCTGTATTGCCAATGCGCAAGGGGGTTTTTAAATGTTTACAGACCGTAAACCCGCGCAAACATCGCTGAAAAGTCGGTATTCCGGAAGGGCGCGGGTCCGCCGCCCAGCAGGCGGTATCCGAACCAGGACACCGCTCCCGCGGCGATCAGCACCCCCACGATGATCAGCAGCTTGACCACGATGCCCGGGCCCGCCTTCGGCTTGTCCGCGCCCCTGCGGGGAATCTCCCGCGCGGGGGGCGCGGAGGGCGTTTCCCCGGCGGGGTCGGTTCCGGGGATCCGCGCGGCCGGCTCCGGACGGTAGACGAAATAGGGCGCCTCCGACGGCCCGGCCGGGTCGTCCACCGGCTCGAAGCCCGCGGGCGCGGCGTACCTCCCGCTTGCCGGGGGGCCGTCCGCGCCGAAGAGGGGGCCGCCGTACCCGCCGGGGGCCGGCTCCTCCGGCAGGGAAACCCGGAAATGGGGCGGCGCGAGGTCGTCCTCCAGGTCCTCCTGCGGAAAGGCCCCGGGCGCGAGGGGAGGCTCCCCCGGCGCGGCCGTGGGCGGGAGGGCGAAGTCGGGCGCCCGCTCCCCCGGCGCTGCGGCGTACCAGTCCGCCGCAGCGTCCGGCTCGTCCGGTTCCCGGACGAGGAAGGGCGGGGTCAGCTCCTCATAGTGGTCGTGGAAGTCGCTGACGATCCGTTCGCCGCAGTAGGGGCAGTATTTGAAATCGCTTTTGACGTTGTTTCCGCATTTTTTGCAGAGCATCCGCGCACCTCCGCCCGTGAAATTACCTTTATCCTATCACAAATGCCCGGCGGTTACAAGAAATTCCCGCCGAAAAGCCGGTCCCCCACGCGGGGAGCGTGGGGGACCGGCCTGTGGGAGTGCTGTATCGTCAGCCGACCGTCGGCTCGAGAATCCCGTAAGTTCCATTGTGGCGTTTGTAGACCACGTTGATCTCGTTCGTCTCCGCGTTGAGGAAGACGAAGAACTCGTGCCCGACCATGTTCATCTGGAGGATCGCTTCCTCCACGTCCATCGGGCGCAGCGCGAACCGTTTGACGCGCTTGACGGCATACTCCGGGGCCTCCGACTCCTGCTCCTCGCCCACCTCGACGTTCGCCGCGTCGAACGCGGTGTCCCGCAGGCGCTTGCCGAGCTTGTTCTTGTTCTTCACGATCTGGCGGAAGAGGGAGTCCACCACGGCCTCCAGGGAGTCAAAGCGGTCGGAGGTGGTTTTCTCCGCGCGATAGAACATACCCCGCGACTGGATGGTGACCTCGACGGTCTCGCGGTCGCCCTCGTTGGTCACCGTGACGATCGCATTCGCGCTGTCGTCAAAGAACCGGTCCAGCTTGGCGAGTTTCCGGTCGATCCTTTCCTTGAAAGAGTCGCGAACAGAGGTTTTCCGTGCTGTGATGGTGATGTTCATAAATTCAACCCCTTTGTTTTATAGCAAAACAGGCAAGCCTGCTTTTAACATTTTACCCAATTATCCTACCTTTATTATACAGGACATTGGGCGAATTTACAAGGGGTATCGGAGGGTTCGTGGAAAATTAACAAACAGGACTCAAATCGTCCGGCAGGCGTGCCGCGTCACATGGCAGCCCATGTTCACCGCCAGCGGCAGGCTCGCAATGTGGGTCGCCCCCGCCTCAATGTTGACCGCCAGCGCCGTCACCCGGCCCCCGAAGCCCTGCGGCCCGATGCCCGTGCGGTTGATCCCCTCGAGCATCCGTTCCTCGAGCGAGGCGTAGAGCGGATCGGGATTGCGCACGGCCGTGTCCCGGCAGAGGGCGCGTTTCGCGAGCAGCGCGCACCCCTCGAAGTTGCCGCCGACGCCGACGCCGACCACGACCGGCGGGCAGGGGTTGCTCCCCGCCGCCTCCACCGCCCGCACGACCGCGTCGATCAGGTCCTGTTCGGAGGCCGCCGGGGTCATCATGCGGATGGAGCTCATGTTCTCGCTGCCCGCCCCCTTGGGCGCGACGGTGAGGGTGAGCCTGTCCCCCGGCACCAGCCGCAGGTGCAGCACGGCGGGGGTGTTGTCGCCGGTGTTTTGCCGGCGCAGCGGGTCTCCGACCACCGAGCAGCGCAGCAGCCCCTCGGTGTAGCCCCGGCGCACCCCCTCGTTGACGGCCTCCTCCAGGCCCGGCACATGCGCGTCCTCCCCGAGCTCGGCAAAGACGACCGCCATGCCGGTGTCCTGGCAGACGGGGATCGAGAGCGCCTCGGCCGTCTCATAGTTGCGCACGATGTCGGAGAGCACCTCCCGCCCGAGCGGCGACTCCTCCGCCCGGCAGGCCCCGCACAGCCGCTCCTTGAGGTCGGCCGGAAGCATCCGGTTGGCCTCGATGCAGAGCGCCTTCACCGCCTCGACGACGGCCTCCCGTGGAATCTCCCGCATCAGCGCACCCTCCTTCCGTCGACGAAGACCGCGAACGGCTTTCGGTGGGTCTCCAGCGGCTCCTCCTCATAGAGCAGAACGTCCGCGTCCCGTCCCGGCGCGAGCGCGCCCACGCGGCCCTCCAGCCCGCAGATCTCCGCCGCCGTGGAGGTGACCGCCCGCAGCGCCGCGCCGGGGTCCATGCCGTTCTGGGCCGCGACCTGCGCGCTTAAAAGCAGGAAGCGGCAGGGCAGCTCGGGGTGGTCGGTCGCGACCGCGACCTTCACCCCCGCGCGGTCGAGCGCGCCCGCGCCGCCGTCGTCGGCGTTTTTGAGCTCCGGCTTGGAACGCGCGCCGAGCAGCGGCCCGGCGATGACCGCCGCGCCCTCCCGGGCCAGCAGGTCGGCCACGAGGTGCCCCTCGGTGCCGTGGACGATCACGTAGGGAAAGCCGAACTCCTTCGCGATGCGGATGGCGGTGAAGATGTCGTCGGCGCGGTGGGCGTGGATATGCGCCTTGATCTCCCCGCGCAGGAGCGGCAGCAGCGCCTCGCACTTCGCGTCGTACTCGGGCTCGTCGAAGTCGTCGTCCGCGGCCGCCCGCTCGAGCTGCTCGCCGTACTTCTTCGCCTTCGCGAGCTGCTCGCGGATGGCCGCCGCGATCCCCATGCGGGTGGCGGGGCCCTGCTGCTTCTCGTGGTAGCTCGTCTTGGGGTTCTCCCCCATCGCCATCTTGACCGCCAGCGGCGCGGCGAGGAGCATATCGTCCACCCGGCGGCCGCAGGTCTTCATCGCGCACATCTGCCCCGCGATCGGGTTGGCGCTGCCGGGACCGGTCACGACGGTCGTGACCCCCCAGTCGAGTGCCTCGGTGAACGCCCGGTCGAGCGGGTTCACCCCGTCCAGGCCGCGCAGCTGCGGCGTGACCGGGTCGGTGTCCTCGTTGCCGTCGTCCCCCTCGAAGCCGAGCCCGTCCTCCCACATGCCGATGTGGCAGTGGGCGTCGACCAGCCCGGGCAGCGCGACCGCGCCCGCCGCGTCGAACCGCTCCGCGTCCCGCGGCGCGCGCTCCATCGGGCCGACCGAGACGATCTTTCCGCCGTCCATGTGGATGTATCCGTGTTCAAATCTTTCGCCCGCCATCGTGCGGACGTCCGCGTTGACGATTACCATGCCCGTCCTCCTGTTTTCCGCTTCTCTTTTCAAAAGGAAAAGGGCGCCGCGGCGCCCTTTTGGAATCATTTGGGTGAATTTCTGCTCCGCGCCGTCCCGCGCTTCATGTCGGTATATTTCTTGAGGTCGGACATCTTGTCCTCGCTCTTCTGCTTGAACTTGCTCATCATGTCCTCGAAGGACATGTTCTCGCTCGTGATGTCCTGCCGCCGGTCGAACCCGTAGGAGACCTCGCGGGGCGGCCTGCGCTGATAGGGCGGGCGCGCCGGACGGTCGCCGGGCGCGCCGGGGCCTCCCTGGCGGAAGGGGCGCGGCGTGTTGGGACGCTCAGCCGCAGCCGGGGCGGGCGCCACCTGTTTGATCGACAGGCTGACCTTACCCTCGGGGGTGATCCCGATGACCTTGACCTTGACCATCTGGCCCATCGACAGGTAATCGGAAATTTCCTTGACATAGGAGGACGCCACTTCCGAAATATGTACCATTCCGGTCTTGCCGCCCGGCAGTTCGATGAACGCGCCGAACTTTGTGATGCCGGTGACCTTGCCCTCCAGAATACTCCCTACCTCAAGCTGCATAAATGTTACGCTGCCTCCTTAACGATCTTGTGTTTTATCGAGAAGCCCTTCCGGCTCCAGACACGCCAAAAGGCGGGCTTACGTGCCCGCTGTGTCACGGAATACGCGCTCGTCCGCCACACCCATATCGAGCTTGTCGCGCGCGATACGGGCCATAAAATCCCGGTCGTCCCCCAAGGCGATCTGCCGCTCGACCTCCTTGTTTGCAACGACCTGGTCTTCCAGCTGCGCGTTTACGCTAGTAAGCAGGCTGCGTTTGGAGGAGATCTCCATCTGCAGCGTGATCAGGCTTACCACGACGTAAGCGGCGAAGGCGAAGATACAAAACCGGATAAACAGGCTCTTCTTTTTTCCACGTACACTTTTCATGAACCGGGTTGCTCCTGTTCCTTCACGTTTTTCTTCTGTCCGTCCCACTGAAGTCGCTTTTTTAAATTATACAATAAATGACTGTGCTTTTTCAAGGGTATCCTCGAATTTTTCGCTTTATTTTTTATACATTTTGCCGATTGCTTCATGATTTTCGCCAAAAAGCCCCGAATCTTTTCTAACAGGCGCAGGACCGGCGCCACAAAGACCCGGTAAATCAGCCCAAAAAGCCACCGGATGGCCGCGATGATCCCCTTGGCCGCGCCGATGAGCAGCGCGCCGAGGGTGCAGTGGTAGAGGGAAAACCCCACCAGCTCCCCGATCAGGAAAAAGGCGCGCAGCTGCCCGTTGCCCGTTGTGAGCAGGAAAGCGAACGTCGCGCCCGCCGCGGCAAGCGAAAAAAGGATGTCCTCCAGCAGGACGGCCAGGGAGGGATGCCGGAAGGCGATGCGCAGAATCCGGAAGACGTCGTAGCACACCCCGAGCGCCGCGCCCAACGCGACGGACAGTAAAAAGAGCCACGTCTGCCCCGCGACCGTGATCTCCATCGGCTTCCCCCCGTCCTTCCATTCTACCTTCCGTCAGCGGAATAATTTGCCGAAAAAACCGCCCCGCGCCGGGTGGTTATCCGCATAGGACAGCCCGTCGATCCGTGCGGCCTCGAGGTTCAGATCCCCCGTCTCCACGTCGATCCGGCTGATGTGCAGCCCCTCGCCGCGGATCGCCAGCTCCCCCGTTTCGCAGTAGACGACCACCGTCTGCTCGTCGAAGCTGTCCACGTCGGTCACTCCCGTCACCGTCAGCCTCCTGCGGTCCTCCATGATGATGTTGTGCGGCCCCAGATTCCTCTTTTCCTCGACCACCCGCGTCCGCCTCCCCCGTCAATTGATCTCTAATACCTATGAGGGGGCGCGCCAAAATATGAACGGGCCGCCGGAGGGAATCCTCCGGCGGCCCGTGCGCCGATCCTCAGTCGATAACCTTGTAGCCCTCGGCGGCGGTGTCCTTGGTGGCGTATTCGCTCACCTTGAGCACCTGCACCCGCAGGGGCTTCTGGCCGAGGTTCAGCTCGACGACGTCCCCCTCCTTCACGTCGTAGGAGGCGCGTGCCACCTTGCCGTTGACCGTCACCCGCCCCGCGTCGCACGCCTCGTTGGCCACGGTGCGCCGCTTGATGAGCCGGGTGATTTTGAGGTATTTATCCAGTCGCATATGCTTCCTCCAGATGCAAAAACCTGCCGCATCTTGCGACGCGGCAGGCCTTTTGGTGAAACGGTCTTACTTGCCGGAGACAGCGTCCTTGAGCGCCTTGCCGGCCTTGAAGGAGGGAACCGTCGCCGCGGCGATCGTGATCTCCTCTTTGGTGATCGGATTGATGCCCTTGCGCTCGTTGCGGGTCTTGGTCTCAAAGGTTCCAAAACCGACCAGAGCAACCTTCTCGCCGGCCTTCAGCGCGTCGGTGATCGCGTCGACAACCGCGCCGACGGCCTTCTCGCTGTCCTTCTTGGAAAGTCCAGATTTCTCCGCAACCGCGGTGATGAGCTCTGCTTTTGTCATTTTGAATGCCCTCCGTAAATAAAATTAAACATTGTTATATCTTCAGACAGCAACTGCCTGGGATAATCAGTCGTTTGGCTTGGCGGCGTTCCGTTTCTTGGCCTGCTTCCACAGCTCGTCCAGCTTTTCGATGCCGGCCGTCTTCATGTCCACGCCCCGCTCCCGCGCAAGCGCCTCCACCTGCTCGAACCGGTCGATAAACTTTTCGCACGCCTGCCCGAGGCTCTGCTCCGCGTCCACATGGGTGAACCGGGACACGTTGACCGCCGCGAAGAGCACGTCCCCCAATTCCTCGTCGATGTGCGCCGCGTCCCCTTCGGAAATCGCTTCCCGCAGTTCCGCGACCTCGCTTTCAAGGTCCCGCAGCGCCCCGCCGGTATCCGGGTAGTCGAACCCGACCTTCGCCGCGCGGTGCTGCACCTTTTCGCTGCGCATGAGCGCCGGAAGCGCCGCGCTCACGCTCCTGAGCGTCTCGGCCGCCGTCTTCTGGCCCTTGGTCCGCTCCTTGATGCGGTCCCAGTTGACGAGCACCTCGCCGCTGTCCGCGACCTTCGTCTCGCCGAACACATGGGGATGGCGGACGATCAGCTTTTTGCAGATGCCGTCGCACACGTCGCCGAAATCGAAACGGCCCGCCTCCTCCTCCATGCGCGCGTGGAACGCCACCTGGAGAAGCACGTCCCCCAGCTCCTCCTGAAGGAGCACCGGGTCGTCGTTGTCGATCGCCTCGCAGACCTCATAGGTCTCCTCGATGAAGTTCCTGCGGATCGAGTGGTGGTCCTGCTCGCGGTCCCACGGGCAACCGCCCTCTCCGCGGAGCAGGGACATGATCGTAATCAGGTCCCCCACGTCGTATTTCTGCTTGCGCTCAAACTGCACCGGCATGCCCGCCGCGCCCCCTTTACAGGCCCATTTGGGGCTGCTTTTAGTATTCTACCCTAAAAGGGAGCGCTTTTCAAGTAGCTTTGCAAACTTTTCGCCGCCCGGCACCATTAATATGTCCTCTTTGGTGACGGTTTTAGTCAATAAGACGACAAAAACATAAATTACGACGCCGATCGACACGCCGCCCACCGCCGCGAGCTGACTGCCGCAAACCCGCTCCAGCAGGCCGTTTGCGGCCCATGCCCCGACCGCGCAGCAGACCGCCGCGAAAAACGGCTTCCCGAAGACCGGCCCCACCGGGATGCGCACCCCGGTAGAATTTACCAGCACCCCGAAGCTCACGAAAAGCACGAACGCGTAGCAGACGAGCGTTCCGACGGGCGCAGCCTGGATGTTGAGCCGGGGCACCGCCACGAGCAGGAAGTTGAGCACGAGCTTAAGCCCGCCGCCTGCCAGCAGCAGCTTGACCGGCAGGTCGGCGCGCCCGACCGCCTGCAAAATCGCGTTGACCGGCAGCGAGAGCGCCACAAAGATCGCGCTCAGCCCCATCAGGTGGAGCGCCGGGGAGATGACCGCCGACTCCATCGGCTTGGAGAAGAAGAGCAGCCGCAACACCGGGCCGGCCATCGCGCAGATGCCCAGCCCCGCCGGCATCGCGATGAGGGAGGCCAGCCGCAGCGCGGACGCGACGTTGCGCTCCAGCGCCCGCCGGTCGCGCACCGCCCACGCCGCCGACACGGCGGGCAGCAGGCTCACGCCGATCGTCGTGGTGAGCGAGGGCACCAGGTTATAGACCGGCACCGCCAGCCCCGAATAACAGCCGTAGAGGTAGGAGGCGAGCATCTCCCGACCCACCCCGCCCGGGATGTGCCCCTCGTAGATGCCCTCGATCACGCCCGGATGCCGGGTGATCGCGTGGCCCAGGCGGTTCATCACCGAGATGAGGTCGATGAAGGAGGTGAGGTTGGTGATGAGCGAGGCGACGCACACCGGCACCGCGATCGCGACCAGCCGTTTGAGCAGCGCGCGGGACGGGGCCGCGGGCGGCGACGCCTTCCACTGCTCGGGGGTGATCGCGCCGCGCCCGAGCCTGTGGCGCGCGGCCATGTAGACCGCGCCGCAGAGGGTGCTGACCGTCACGCCGAGGATCGCGCCCGCCGCCGCGTAGGGCAGCACCGCAATCTGCGCCTCCTGCGCCGAGGCGCAGGGCGCGCCGAACACCGTCCCCTCCAGGGCGAACTGCCGCAGGCCCGCCACCGTCACGCCGTAGGAGAGCGCCAGCCCAAACGCGAGCTTCGCGACCGCCTCGACGATCTGCGAGACGGCGGTGGGGGCCATGTCCTGCATCCCCTGCCAGTAACCGCGCAGCGCCGCCATCAGGCAGCCGAAGAAAAGCGCCGGGGAGAGCATCCGCACCGCCCACACCGAGCCCGGGTTCTGCACCCGGGCGGAAAACCACCCCGCGCCGAAAAACATGAGCAGGCTTCCCGCCGCGCCGACCGCGAGGAAGGCCGCCCCCGCCACCCGCAGGAGCTTGCGCGCGTCGCGCGCGCGCCCGCAGGCCATGCTCTCGCTGACGAGCTTGGAGACCGCCACCGGCACGCCCGACACAAAAAGGGCGTAGAGCGGATAGTAGAGCTCGTAGGCGACGTTGAAGTAGCTCATGCCCACGCCGCCGAGGATGTTGGTGAGCGGGATCTTGAAAAGCGCGCCGATCAGTTTGACGACCACCGTCCCGGCCGCCAGCACCATCGTCCCATACAGATAGCCGTGCCTGTGGCGCTGCTCCATTCCCACACCCCCGTCCCGAATTAATACACCTATATTACCACAGCGGGCCGTTTATTACTATACCGCGGTTGCATTCCCCCGCCCTTTCGGGTAGAATGGGAGCATCTGAACCGTTTGGAGGACTTGATTTTTATGGTTACGATCGGCGTCATCTGCGCGATGGACAGCGAATTCGACCTCATCCGCGAGGCCCTCTCCCACGGGGAAATCCAAACCGCGGGCCGCTGTGAATTCCTTTCGGCCGAGCGCGCGGGCAAACGGGTCGTCGCCGCCACCTGCGGCGTCGGCAAGGTCAACGCCGCCGTCTGCGCGCAGATGCTCATCTCCCGCTTCGGCGCGGACTATGTGATCAACAGCGGCGTCGCCGGCGCGCTCTCGGACAGGCTGCGCATCCTCGACCTCGTTGCGGCGCGCACCGTCTTTTACCACGACCTCGAGGAACGCCTGCTGCAAAAATATTTTCCCCACTGCTCCCGCTTTCCCGCCGACGAGCGGCTCGTCTCCCTCGTGGAGGAGCTCGCCGCCGGACAGGGGGTCCGCTGCGTGCCCGGAGAGATCGTCTCGGGCGAGCAGTTTGTCACCGATTCCGCCGTCAAGGAGCGGATCGCCCGCGAAACCCGCGCCGACGCCATCGAGATGGAGGGCGCGGCGGTCGGCCACGCCTGCTACCTGAGCGGGGTGCCCTTCGCCGTCGTGCGGTGCATCTCGGACGGCGCCGACGACAGCGGCGGCATGGACTACGACACCTTCGTCGGGCACGCCGCCCGGCGCTGCGCCAAAATCACCCTCGGCCTCATCGACCGCATCTGAGCGCGGCGGGAGACGCGGGCGGCGGAACCCGCGCATCCGCGCGGGGACGCGTTCGCGGAACGCGTCCGCCCGGCCGCGGGCCGGGCGTTCCGCCGCCGGGCGCGCCTCCCGCACCGCGTGAAAAAAAGCCGCCTCTGACGAGGCGGCTTTTCCGTTTGCGAAAACGGGTACGCGGGAGCGGGGCGGCTACGCCTCGTCCGCGAGGGTCGCGATGTGGTTGTGGTAGACATAGCGGTACATGAAAAGCGCGATCGTCACCGACACGTACTCCGAGACGGGGAACGCGGCCCACACGGCGTCGAGGCCGACGAACCGCGCCATCAGCCAAGCCACCGGCAGCAGCACCGCGAGCTGGCGCGCGACCGACATGGTCAGGCTGAGCACGCCGTTGCCCATCGCCTGGAAGACCGAGGAGAGCACGATGCCGACCCCCGCGCCCAAAAAGCTGATGCTGATGATCCGCAGGGCGGGCACGCCGATGGAAAGCAGTGCGTCGGACGCCTTGAAAAGGCGGAGCAGGGGCACCGGGAAGAGCTGGAAGATCAGCAGGCCGAGCGCCATGATGCTCAGCGCGTAGACGAGCGCCAGGCGGATCGAAGCGGTGATCCGGGTGCGCTTGCGCGCGCCGTAGTTGTAGGCCACGATCGGCACGAGGCCGTTGGTGAGCCCGAAGATCGGCATGAAGACGAAGCTCTGGAGCTTGAAGTAGACCCCGAACACGGCGACCGCCGTCTCCGAAAAGGCGATGAGGATCTTGTTCATGCCGATGGTCATGACCGTGCCGATCGACTGCATGACGATCGACGGCACGCCCACCTTGTAAATTTCCCCGATGATGCGGCCGTTCGGACGGAAATGCCGGAAATCCATGTGGACTTCCTTATTTTTCTTCGCGTTGAACCACAGCCCCATCAGCATCGCCACGATCTGCCCGATGACGGTGGCGATCGCCGCGCCCTTGACTCCCAGCCTCGGGAACCCGAAGAGGCCGAAGATCATGATCGGGTCAAGGATGATGTTGATGATCGCGCCGGTCGCCTGGGTGATCATGTTGTAGATCGTGATGCCCGTGGCCTGCAAGATCCGCTCGCAGGCGAACTGCATGAAGCAGCCGAACGAAAAGACGGTGCAGACCGTCAGGTAGTCGGTGCCCATCGAGATGATCTCGGGGTTGTCGGTGAAGGCGCGGAAAAACGCCTCCGAAAACAACCCCCCGAAGATGGCGAAGACCAGCCAGTTGCAGAGGGAGAGCAGGATGCCGTTCTCCGCCGCCGCGTTCGCGTCGTCGAAGCGGCGCTCCCCGAGCCTGCGGGAGAGCAGCGAGTTGATGCCGATGCCGGTGCCGATGCCCACCGCAATGATGAGGTTCTGCACCGGGAAGGCCAGCGACACCGCCGTGAGCGCATTCTCCCCGATCTGCGCCACGAAGATGCTGTCCACGATGTTGTAAAGCGCCTGGATCAGCATCGAGATCATGATCGGCAGGGACATCGTCACCAGCAGCTTGCCCACCGGCATGGTGCCCATGCGGTTTTCTTTTCTCTCTTCCATTGGACCCTTCCTTTTTCTTTTCTCTCTTTTTCGTCCACATTCGTGTCTATTAGATAAATAGATAGTATAGCATATCCCGGACGATACATCAACCCCGAAATGCAAGAAGCTGTGACGGAAAAAAGGAAGCGGGCACTAATCCGTGCCCGCTTCCTTTTTTTCCTCGGCCGCCAAAAACATCTCTTCCACCGCGGCCTGCGCCGCCTTGACGCGGTAACCGATCTCCGACGCCTGCGTCGCCATGCCCGACGCAAGGGCTTTGATGTCCGTCATCTCGTTGAACAGCCTCAGATACATTTCCTTGTAAACGTCCATCCTTTTCTCCTTTATTGTCTGAAATATAATTTTTATTAGTTAATACCTAATATGCATTATATATCACTTGATAATAATTTTCAAGAGGTCTTGGTAAACTTTATATGGGGGGAATCCAATATGAAGTTTGAATATCGGGATGAGTATATAAAGCTGGGTTTAAAAGTTTCCTACTATCGGCGGCTGCGCGGTTTGTCTCAAGAACAGTTGGCTGAGAGGATCGGAAAGAATCCATCGTATATCGGCCAGGTTGAGGCACCGAATATCGCACAAGCCATTTCTTTGGATTTGCTGTTCGATATCGCAAAGACATTGGGCGTGCCCGCGTATAAGTTCCTCGACTTCGAGGACGACTAGCGGCGGGCTTTTCCGGCCGCGCCGGCACGGGCCTTCTTCGCGAGGCCGGCTGGTTTCGCGCGGTGGGGGATTCTCAAGGGGGCGAGCTTTGCGCCCCCATCTTCTTCAAGCGAGCCCCCTTGAGCACCCTTCTTTCCCCTATTTCTTGGGTGGGCAAGAAATAGGGCCGCCCGCCGGGGCGGGACCCGGCATGCCCTCCCTGCCTCCGGGAGGAAGACCTGCAAGCGCAATCAAAAAGGCGGAGATTCTAAACGAATCTCCGCCTTTTTTCATGGTTTTCTTATTCCGCGGGGGTATCCCCGGCGGGCGCCTCCGGCGCTTCCGGGGCCTCGGCCGCCTCCGGCTCGATGGGCGCCTGCTCCTTGAGGGAAGCGCCGCACCGCTGGCAGTAGAGCGCGTCGAGCGGGTTCTCCTTCATGCACTCGGGGCAGCGCAGCACCCGCTTCATCTCGTCGAGCCGGCCGTTGAGCTCGTCGAGCTCCGCGAGCTGGGAGGAGATCTCCTCGACGCACATGTTGATGAGCTCCTCGTTTTCCGCGCCCGATTTCCGGAGCTCGTAGATGATCTCCCCGAGCTTCAGGTAGTTCGCGTCGATGTCGTTTTTGAGCTGCGCGGCCTGCACGCGGACCTTCGTCTGCTCCGCGACCTCCTGCGCCTTGCTCCCGGCCGCGCTCGCCAAATCCTTCGCCTTGATGATCAGGTTATCAATGGTTCCCATATCAGCATGACCTCCGTCCGTTAGATTCTAGTGATATTATACACGCTGGCCGGGGCTTTTACAAGCGCCCGCCGCGGATTTCCTATTCCAGGTAAAATTCCCGCACCCGTTTTTTGCGCCGCAGGACCTCGTCGAACCGGGAAAGATACTCGTAAGGGTACTTGTAGTTATAGACCCGCTCGATCTCCCCGGTGACCGGGTGGCGCAGCTTGGTGGACGCGCCCGCCCCCACCGCGAGGATGGTGTGCGTCTCGTCCATGATGTAGACGTTGTAGAGTCCCTCCCGGCCGGGCAGCGAATAGCCGACGTTTTCGAGGTTCGCGAGGGTGCCGTTCTGCCGGTAGAGGTAGTAGGGCCGCTGGCCCGCGGCGGCCGCCGCGCGGCGCGCGTAGCCGACCATCCCGTCCACGAGCGCGAGCTCGGCGCGCGCCTCGCCGAAGGAGAGCCGGGAGGCCCGCTTGACCGTCAGCGTGTGCACCGTGACGTTCTCGGGCGCGAGGGCGAGCACCCCGTCGACACTCGCGCGAAAGCCCTCGGGCGTGTCGGTCGGGAGCCCCGCGATCAGGTCGGCGTTGATGCAGTCGAAACCCACCTTCCGCGCGAGTTCGAACGCCTCGAAGAACCGCGCCGACGTGTGGCGGCGGCCGATCTCCGCGAGCACCCCGTCCGAGAGGGTCTGCGGGTTGATGCTCACCCGCCGCCCGCCGCCCGCCTTGATGGCGCGCAGCTTGTCCTCCGTGACCGTGTCGGGGCGGCCCGCCTCGACGGTGTATTCCCACGCCGAGGCCACGTCGAAATGCGCCGCGACCGCGTCCATCACGCGGGAGAGCTGGTCCGCCGTGAGGGTGGTGGGGGTGCCGCCGCCGAAATAGACGGTGCGCAGCCGAAGCCCCAGCTCCCGCGCGATCTCTCCGGTGGCGGCCAGCTCGCCGCACAGCCTGTCCACATAGTCGGGGATCAGCTTCGCGGCCTGCTCGACCGAGTGGGAGACGAACGAGCAGTAGGCGCACCGGGTCGGGCAGAAGGGCACCGAGACGTAGAGGGAAAAGCTGTCGGGCGTCGACCGGGAAAGCAGCTCCCGCTCAACGGCGGCCGTCTCCACGGCGAGAGAGAACTTCTCCCCACTCACCAGCCGCTCGTCCATGAAATGGCGGCGCAGGGCCGCCTCGTCCATCCCTTCCTCCATCCGCGCCGCGAAGAGCTTGACCGGACGGATGCCGGTGAGCACCCCCCAGGGCGGGCGGACGCCCGTCCCCTCGGACAAAAGCGTATAGGCCAGCACGCCGAAGCGGTGCTCCAGCCCGGCGGTTCCCCCGGCGGGCGCCTCGGCCCGCAGGGCGCGGGGGGAGCCGTCCCCCAGGCGCGAAACCGCCTCGAGAAGCCCCTCCCGGTACCGGGCGTGCAGAAAATCGCCCGCGAAATCCTCCGGGGGCGCGCCCTGCTCCACGGCGACCTTCTCGCCGGGGAAAAACATCTGTGTGAGCCGCTGGAGCTCGTAGCCGCAGGCGTGCCCGTCAATAAAGACCGTCATGCGCCGCTCCGCTCATGTAGGGGTTGTGCCTGCGTTCCCGCTCGAGGGTGCTCTCGGGGCCGTGGCCGGGCAGCACCCGGTAATCCCCCGGCAGCGCCGCGAGCTTTTTGAGCGAGGCGAGCATCGATGGGTAGTCCCCGCCGTAGAGGTCGATCCGCCCGATGTCCCCCGCGAAGAGGGTATCCCCCGTGAAGAGCAGGTCGCCGCATTTGTAGCTGACCCCGCCCGCCGTGTGTCCGGGGGTGTCGATCACCTCGAAGCGCATCGGCCCCGCCGTGACCGCGTCCCCCTCCCCGAGCAGCAGGTCGGGGGTGAGCAGGTAGTCCTCGTCGGTCATGCCGCGCATGATCGCGAGGCTCTTGCGGCGGTCGGCGAGCATCTCGAGATCCCGCCGCCCGACCGCCAGCTTGCAGCCGAACGCCTCCCGCAGCGCCCGCACCGCGCCGATGTGGTCGTAGTGCCCGTGGGTCAGCAGGATGTATTCGGGGCGCAGGCCCTTTTCCCGCAGGGACGCCTCGAGCTTTTCCGCCTGGAAGCCCGGGTCGATGACCACGCTCGCCTCCCCGTCCGCGACGATGTAGCAGTTGGTGCCCATCGTGCCGACCGGCATCGTGTATACTTTCATCTTTTCACCTCTGGCAGCAATTCCCGCGCAGTCCCCGGCGGAAACGCCGCCGGGACCGGGCGCGGGTTATTTCTTCATGATTTCGTCCGTGTCGAGCAGGATGGTCACCGGGCCGTCGTTCTCGATCGACACGCGCATGTCCGCGCCGAACGCCCCCGTCTCGACGGGGGAGACGCCCGCGTCCTTCGCCGCGGCGACGAACCGCAGGTAGAGGGCGTTGGCCTCCTCCGGCGCGGCCGCGCCCGTAAAGGAGGGCCGCCTCCCCCGCCGCGCGTCGGCGCAGAGGGTGAAGTTGGAGACGACGAGCATTCCGCCGCCCACCTCCAACAGGGATTTGTTCATCTTGCCGTTTTCGTCCTCGAAGACGCGCAGGCCGGCGGCCTTTTCCGCGAGGAAATCCGCCTCGTCCACCCCGTCGCCCGTCACGACGCCGAGCAGGACCGCGAGCCCCTGCCCGATCTCCCCGAGCACCCGCCCGCCGGACGTGACCTTCGCGGACGAAACACGCTGCAATACCGCTTTCATGGCGATCCCCCTACCAGTTTATTCCGGGCCGCTACTGCACAGACCTTGTGACGCTCGTCACGCCCGGGATCTTTCTGAGGTTTCCGATGATAAAGTTGAGCTGATCGATGTCGCTGACCGTGAAGGTCACCGTCACGATGTTCTCCCCCGTCTTGACCTCGCGGGCCATCAGGGTGCTGATCGAGATGCGCATCGTGGAAAGCGCCACCGAGATGTCCGCCAGCGCGCCGATGCGGTCGTCGGTGACGATCTCGATCGTGCTCTTGAAGTGCTCCTTCTTGGCGCTCTCCATCGCCCATTCGGCCCGCACCCAGCGTTCGGCGTTGTTCGGGTCGTTGATGGAGTTTATGACGTTCGCGCAGTCCTTTTTATGGATCGACACGCCGAAGCCCCGCGTCACGAAGCCGATGATCTCGTCCCCCGGCAGCGGGTTGCAGCAGCGCGCGAACTTGACCAGGCAGCTGTCCAGCCCCTCGACGATCACGCCGCTCGAGGCGCCCTTCACGCGGTGCGGCTTGATTGGCACCCGCTCGGTCGGGTCCTCCGGCTCGACGGTGCGGTACATCTTGACGTAGTCCTCTTTGACGCGCGGCATGATCTTGGAGAGCAGCACGCCCCCGTAGCCGACCGCCGCCAAAAAGTCGTCCACCACCTCGAAGTGCTGGCGCTTGGCGACCGCGAGCAGGAACTCCTTCGCCTTGCCCTCCGGCAGGGTGATCATGTTGCGGCGGAACTCCCGTTCCAGCTCGGCGCGGCCCTGCTCGATGTTCTCCTCGCGGCGCTCCTTCTTGTACCAGTTGCGGATCTTGTTGCGCGCCTCGGTCGTCTTGACGATCTTGAGCCAGTCGCGGCTCGGCGCGTGGTCCTTCGCGTTGGTCGTGACGACCTCGATGATCTGGCCGGTGCGCACCGGCGTGTCGAGCGCGACCATCCGCCCGTCGATCTTTGCCCCCACCATCCGGTTGCCCACCTCGGTGTGGATGGCGTAGGCGAAGTCGATGACCGTCGAGTCCACCGGCAGGGCGATCACGTCCCCCTTGGGCGTGAAGACGTAGACCTCCTCGGGCGAGAGGTCGCTCTTGATCGAGCGGACGATGTCTTCGACGTCGTCCGCCTCCTTCTGGTTCTCGATGAGCTGGCGGATCCACGCGAGGCGCTCCTCGAGCTTGTCGTGCCCGGTGATGCCCGCCTTGTATTTCCAATGGGCCGCGATGCCGTATTCCGCCGTGTGGTGCATATCCCAGGTGCGGATCTGCACCTCGAAGGGGATGCCCTCTTTGTCGATGACCGTCGTGTGGAGCGACTGGTACATGTTCGGCTTGGGGGTGGAGATGTAGTCCTTGAAGCGGTTGGGCAGCGGCCGGAAGAGGTCGTGAATGATGCCGAGGATGTTGTAGCACTCGTTGACCGAGTCGACGATGATGCGCACCGCGTAGATGTCGAAGATCTCCTCGAAGGCGCGGCCCTGGATGTAGACCTTGCGGTAGATGCCGTAGACGCTCTTGACCCGCCCGTCGATGTAGACCTCGCTGTATTCCGACGCGAGCCGCTCGCGGATCTTCGCCTTGATCTTTTCCAGGAAGCTCTGGCGGTCGGCCTTTTTGAGCTCGAGCATCTTTTCGATCTCGTGGTAGGCCACCGGGTCGAGGTAGCGCAGGGAGATGTCCTCGAGCTCCTCCTTGACCGCGCGGATACCAAGCCTGTGCGCCAGCGGCGCATAGACCTCCATCGTTTCAAGCGCCTTGTCGCGGCGCTTCTGCTCGGGCATGACCTCGATCGTGCGCATGTTGTGCAGCCGGTCGGCCAGCTTGATGATGATCACGCGCACATCCTGCGCCATGGCGAGCAGCATCTTGCGCACGTTCTCCGCCTGCTGCTCCTCGCGGGAGGTGAAGCTGATCTTGCCCAGCTTGGTCACGCCCTCCACGAGCAGCGCCACGTCCGCGCCGAACTGCTTCTGGACCTGTTCGGCCGTGACGTCGGTGTCCTCCACCACGTCGTGCAGCAGCGCGGCCTCGACGCATTCGCTGTCCATGCCGAGGTCGACCAGGATGATCGAGACGGCGATCGGGTGGGAGATATACGGCTCCCCCGATACGCGGCACTGGCCCTTGTGGGCCTCTCTGGCCACCTCGTAGGCCGCAAGGATCTTTTCTCGGTCGTAGGGACGGCCGCTCTTTTCGATCGCCTGCAGCAGATCTTCAATTACATAGTATTTCATTCGCTTCCTCCATCACGGGCGATTGCCCGCAACCAGGTTGCCGGTTCATACGCCGGCCGGCAGGCTTCGGGATTGCAGCTCCCGCAGGATTTTCGACTGGGAGATATCCACCTTCTGCGGATTGGGCACCACCGCCACATGCCTGCCGCCCGGGCCGCGGGTGACGAGGTGCATCTCGTCGAGCACGTCGATCGCGAGCTTCAGCTTGCACAGGCAGGAGATGTTCCCCCGCAGCTTCGCGTAGATCACCTCGTCGGGCGCCGAAAGGTTGCCCTTCGAGCGCAGGTAGCGGTAGACCACCGCGATGTCGTCCCGGCTGGGCACCACCTGCGCCCTCGCCGGCTCCTCCACCGGCTCGCTGCGGCGCAGCCGCTGGTAGACCTGCTCCGAGTGGTGGATCTTATCGTAATCGATCCCCGTCAGGTGGATGTCCTTCACCTTGACCGAGACGCGCAGCTCGCCGTTCCACTCCCCCACGTCGACCGTCGCGGCCAGATCGACCACCTCGCCGACCGCATAGGGAAAGTTTTCCTGCGTCATGCCGAAATAGACCGCGTAAAAGACCGTGTCCTCCCCCGCGAACCGCAGCCGCAGGTGCTTGCCCTCCCCGATGGGGTAGACCCCCTGGAGGGTGCAGCCGGGAATTTGGAAGACGGGCAGCTCGTTGCCCGAGCCGAACGGCTCGAGCAGTGCGAGCGGCTGGATCGAGTGGACGTTGAGCTGGCGCGGCGAGAGGGCGCAGTCGATGTTGATCGTCTGCTGGGGCATCTCGGGGTAGTGCTCCGCCGCCCAGAGGTTGATTTTTTCGATGAAGGCGGGCAGCTTTTCCATCGGGACCGTCAGCCCGGCGGCCTGGTTGTGCCCGCCGTAGCGCACGAGCAGCTCGGAGCAGGAGTCGATCGCGTCGATAATCGAGAAGCCCTCGACGCTGCGGCCCGAGCCGCGCGCGTTCTCCCCCTCGACCGACAGCACGATGCAGGGCTTACCGAACCGCTCGACCATACGCGAGGCCACGATGCCCACGATGCCGTGGTGCCAGCCCTCGCCGTAGATGACGATCACCCGGCGGCCGAGCGCCTCTGCGTCCGATTCAAGCTGCTGCATGATCTGCCGGACGATCTGGTCCTCGATCGCGCGGCGCTTCTCGTTGAGGGAGTTGATCCCCCCGGCCAGCTCCTCCGGCTCGTCGCCGCCTCCCACGAAGAGCTCGATCGCGTTGTCGACGCAGTCGAACCGGCCCGCCGAATTGATGCGCGGCACGATGCCGTAGGCGATGTTCTCGCAGGAGAGCTGCTTATCCGCCATGCCGCACACCCGGATGAGCGCGGCCAGGCCCTCGTTGTCGGTGTTCTGGAGGCTCTCGAGCCCCCGCCGCACGATCGTGCGGTTTTCGCCGGTGAGCGGCACGATGTCCGCCACCGTCGCCACGGCGACGAGGTCGCCGTACTGGTCGAGCATCAGCTCTCCGTCGTCCCCCTCGAGCGCGCAGATGAGCTTGAAGGCCACCCCCACGCCCGCGAGATATTCGCACCCGCTCTCGTCGTCGAAGCGGTGCGGGTCGACCACCGCGGCCGCCGCGGGCAGCACCTCGCGCGGCTTGTGGTGGTCGGTGATCACCACGTCGAGCCCGAGCGAGGAGGCGTACTCCACCTCACCGATCGCCGTGATGCCGTTGTCCACCGTGATGACGAGGCGCACCCCGTCGTCGTGGATGAGCTTCAGCGCCTCCCGGTTGAGGCCGTAGCCCTCCCGGTCGCGCTGGGGGATGTAATAGCAGACGTCCGCGCCCGCGGACTCGAGATAGCTGTAGAGCACGACCGTCGACATGATGCCGTCGCAGTCGTAGTCGCCGTAGACGGCGATCCGCTCCCCCTCGGAAAGCGCCCGCCGGATGCGCGCCACGGCCTTATCCATGTCGCGGATCGCCAGCGGGTCGGTCAGCGTCCCGTCCGGAGACAGGAACCGTTCGATCTTTTCCCGGGTGTCATACCCTCTGCCGGCCAGCACCCGCACGGCAATCAGCGGCAGGCCCAGCTCGCTCGCGAGCCGCTTGGCCGCCGCCTCGTCGGGGCGCCGGACGTTCCAGCGTTTTATCGGCACGTAGATTCCTCCGTTTTCCGCAGATACCTCCCGCCGTCCCCGCGGAAAATCCGCAGGAAACCGGGCGCGGAGGCCGGAAGGCCCCGCGCGGCGGGAAAACCGTAAAAGTCATCGATGCTTGCCATTCATACAGCAAGAGATATTGTACCACTTTTTTGCCAAAAACACAATATACGGCTCCAAAGCGGTTTCTTCGGCAGGCCCCGTCCCAAAACGCCGCTCCCAAATGAAAACCGGCAGGACGCGAAGCGCCCTGCCGGTAAAACGGTTCTGTTTATTCCGCGGAATCCTCGGGGATCTCGCCCTGCGCGCCGTCCGGGCCGGCCTCGTAGACAACGGCGGACTCCTCGGCGGCGGGAGCTTCCTCCTCGGCCGGCGCGGGCGCCTTGTCGGCGAGCAGCGCGCGGATCGAGAGGCTGACGCGCTTCTTCTCGCTGTCGAGCTCGGTGATCTTCACCTCGACCTCCTGGCCGATCGCAAGCACGTCGGAGGGCTTGTTGATCCGCTCGTTGGAGATCTGGCTGATGTGGATGAGCCCGTCCACGCCCGGGATGATCTGGGCGAACGCGCCGAACGGGGTCATCGAGACGACCTTGACGGTGCAGACGGTGCCGACCGCGTAGTCACGCTGCATGATGACCCACGGATTGTCCTCCGCCTTCTTGTAGCCGAGGGAGATCTTCTTGTTCTCCGCGTCGATGTCCTTGATGTAGACCTCGACCGTGTCGCCCACGCTGACAATCTCGGAGGGGTGCTTGATGCGGTTCCAGCTCAGCTCGGAGATGTGCACCATGCCGTCCACGCCGCCCAGGTTGACGAACGCGCCGTAGCTGGTGAGAGATTTGACGACGCCGGTGTAATGCTTGCCGACCTCGACCTCCTGCCAGAACTTCTCCTCGAGCTCGCGGCGCTGCTCGCGCAGGACCGCACGGATCGAACCGACCGCGCGTTTGCGCTGGCGGTTGACTTCCAGAATCTTGAACTGGACCTTCTTCTTGAGCAGGTCCTCCAGGCTGTCGTTACGGGAAAGGGTGGCCTGGGAGGCGGGGATAAAGACCTTGACGCCGTTGGTCAGCGCCAGCACGCCGCCCTTGATGACCTCCACGACGGTGCCCTCGAGGATCTCCTCGGTGTCCACCGCGTTCATGACCTTCTCGAAACCGGCAATTGCATCGAGGCGCTTCTTGGAGAGCATCACGGTGCCCTCGACGTCATTGACGCGCACGACCAGCAGGTCCATCTGGTCGCCAACCTTGACGAGCTCCTCAGGCTTCGCGTTGGGGTCGTCGGTCAGTTCGGACAGCGGGACGTAGCCCGCGTGCTTGGTGCCGATGTCGACGGAAATCTCGTTCGGCGCGATCCCCGTGACGGTCGCTGTGACCTTCTCCCTGTTATCTATTGTTTTGAAGGATTCATTCAACATCTCTTCAAAAGAAAGCTCGTCCTGATCTTTAAGAATCTCACTCATGGTTTTATGTACCTCCTTAATTATGCAAGCCGGCGTCGACGCGCCCGCTGTAACGCCAATCCTAGTATAACCGCCCAGATCGAGATCATGCAGCTCCGCCGCAGACTCGATCAGAAAGGTGTCGCAATACGCCCCGCAGAGCTGCGCCAGCTTGGCGGTGTTGGAGCTTTTCCGGCCGCCGATCACGATCATCGCATCGCTTTGGGCCGCCAGCTCCCGCGCCTCAGACTGTCGTTTTTCAGTAGCAATACATATTGTATCAAATATTCGGAGCTTTGTACACACTTTTTTAAGTTTTTCTACACATTTTTCCCATTCCGGCACCGAAAAAGTCGTCTGTGCAAGCAGGGTGACGGGCCGGTTTCCACCATTATCCAAAATCGGAATGATTTTGTCAAGCTCTTCCGCCGAACGGAAGATGTGCGTCTCCCCCTCGCAGAAGCCCGCGATCCCCACCACCTCCGGATGGGAGGGGTCCCCCGCGATGAGCGTGACGCTCTCCCCCGAGTGCTCCGCCGCAAGCCGGTGGAGCTTCTCGACATAGGGGCAGGTCGCGTCGACCACCCGCGCGCCCGACGCCGCCAGCTCCTCGTAGACCTGCGGCGGCACCCCGTGCGACCGGATGATCACCGTCCGGCCGTCCGTGTTCTCCGCGGGGCTTTCAATCACCCGCACGCCCGCGCGCGCGAGCTCCTCCACGATCCGGGGGTTGTGGATGAGCTCCCCGAGCGTGCAGGCGGGCGTCCCCGAACGGGCCTCCGCGAAGGCGGCGTCCACCGCCCGCCGGACCCCGAAGCAGAAGCCCGCCGTCTTCGCCACCGTGATCCGTTTCAAATCCCGTCCTCCAGCAGCCTGACGATCTCGTCCATCACAAGGCGGCTGGCCTCCTTGAGCTCGTGCGGCGCGATCTCCGCGCCGAACCCGAACCGCGCGTTTTCGATCGGCTTTCCGTAGCGGACGGTCACCGGCGACCGGAAGCCGATCCGCTCCCCGAAACAGACGGCGCAGGGCACCACGTCCGCCCCCGTCTGCTGCGCGATCATCGCGACCCCCGACTTGGGACGGCCGGGCGTTCCCGTCTTCGAGCGGGTGCCCTCGGGGAACATCCCCAGCACGCCGCCCCCGGTGATGATGCGGTCCGCCCAGTCGATCGCGCCGGTGTCCCCCTTGCCGCGCTCGATCGGGAAGGCGCCCAGCGCGGTGATGATCCTGGCGAAAAGCGCGTTCTTCTGGAAGAGCTCCGCCTTGGCCATGTAGCAGACCTTGTGACGCTTGACCGGGATCCCCGCCAGCACCGGGTCCCAGTTGGAGCGGTGGTTGGCCGCAAGGATGAATCCCCCGCCGTCGGGGACGTTTTCGAGGCCGACCACCCGGAACCGGAAGGCCAGCCGCAGGAAGACGGCGCACAGCGCCCTTACGACCTTATAAAACATCGCGCAGCCTCTCCTTCACCAGCTTGGTGAGCACCTGGACCGACTGCTCGAGGGTGTTGCCCGTCGTGTCGACGAGCAGGGCGTCGTCCGCCTGCTTAAGCTGCGCGATCGCCCGGTGCGAGTCGTTGTAGTCGCGCTGCCTGACCTCCTCGAGCAGCGCGCCGTAGTCGACGTCGTGCCCCTTGGCCTTCAATTCGTCGTACCGGCGGCGCGCCCGCTCCTCGGGCGACGCCGTCAGGAAGATCTTCACCTGCGCGCCGGGCAGCACGATCGTGCCGATGTCGCGGCCGTCCATGACCACGTCGTGCTCGACCGCCATATTCTGCTGGAGCGCGAAGAGGAACTGCCGCACCGCCGGGATGGCGCTCACATTGCTCGCGGCCATCGAGACCTCCGGGCGGCGGATCTCCTCCGACACGTCGTAGCCGTTGAGGAACACCCGCTGCTCCCCGTTCTTGTAGCGCAGCTCCACCTTGATGCCGCCGAGCAGCCGCTCGACCCCCGCCGGGTCGTCCGTCGCCACACCGTTGGCGTTGGCGTAGAGGCCGATCGCGCGGTAGAGCGCGCCCGTGTCCACATAGATATAGCCGAGCTCCTTCGCGATCGCGCGGGCGATCGTGCTCTTGCCCGCGCCCGCGGGTCCGTCTATCGCTATCGAAATCATCCGTTTCTCTCCTTTTATCCGTTCCGATTGACGCCCTTCGCGGCCAGGAGGGCCGTCGACCAGGCAATCTGGAGGTTGTAGCCCCCAGTCAGCGCGTCCACGTCGATCACTTCCCCCGCGAAATAGAGCCCCTTCACGAGCTTGGACTCCATCGTGCGCGGGTCGATCTCCCGGACCGCCACGCCGCCCGCCGTGACCACCCCCGCCTCGACGGGCAGCAGCCCCGCCGGCGTGACCGGCAGCGCCTTTAAAAGCGCGGCGAACGCCCGCCGCTCCTCCCGCGTGACCGCGTTCACCTTGCGGTCGGGCGGAATCCCGCTCAGGCGCACCGCGACCGGGATGAGCTTTTTGGGCAGGAGCTGGTCGAGGGCGTTTGCAAAGTCGCGGTTTTTCGCCGCGGAAAAGTCCCGCAGCAGCCGCGCGTCGAGCTGCCGGTCGTCGAGCCCCGGCTTGAGGTCGATCTCCATCCGGAAGCCCCCCGGGTCCCCCGTCAGGTAGGAGGAGGCGGAGAGGACCAGCGGCCCCGACACGCCGAAATGGGTGAAGAGCATCTCCCCCAGCTCGGAGAAGACCGCCTTTCCCCGCGCGTCCCGCAGGGTGAGGGTCACGTTTTTGAGGGAAAGCCCCATCAGCTCGGCGCACCACGTCTCCTTCGCGCGCACCGGCACGAGGGAGGCCCGCGCCGGGACGACCGTGTGGCCGAGCGCCTTTGCCAGCCGCCAGCCGTCCCCCGTCGAGCCGGTCGCGGGATAGCTGCACCCGCCGGTGGCGACGAGCACCGCGTCCGCGGAAAGCTCGCGGCCGTCCTCCAGCCGCACGCCCCGCACGCTTCCGCCCTCCGCCAGGATGCCAGTCACGCGCGCGGATGCTTCCAGCCGCGCGCCGGACGCCTTCGCAAAGCGGACGAGCGCGTCCGCCACGTCGGCCGCCCGGTCGGACACCGGGAACACCCGGCCTCCCCGCTCGGTCTTGAGCGGCACGCCGAGCGACTCGAAGAACGCCATCGCGTCCGCCGGGGAAAAGGCGCTGGCCGCGCCGTAGAGGAAGCGCGGATTGGTGCGCACATTCCGCAAAAAGTCCTCGGGCGAGCAGTTGTTGGTGACGTTGCAGCGGCCCTTGCCGGTGATCAGCAGCTTGCGGGCGGGGCGCGCCCCCCGCTCGAGCACCGTGACCGACGCGCCGCCCTTCGCGGCGAAGCCCGCCGCGAACAGCCCGGCGGCTCCCCCGCCGATCACGACAAGGTCAGACACCGGCTTCCTCCCCGCGCTTTTCGTAGACCTCGTATTCGTCCCAGATCTGTTCGAGACGGTCGTAGGTGCGGGCGATCTCGTCGTGCTTTTTCATGCCCACCGCCACGATCAGGGCGTTGATGAGGGAGAGGGGCGCGACGAGCGAGTCGATGAAGGAGACCATGTCGCTGCGCGCCATCAGCACATAGTCGGCGTTCTCGGCCAGCGGAGACTGGTTCGAGTCGGTGAGCGCGATGACCTTCGCGCCGCTCCGGGCGGCGAAGTGGGAGGCCTGCACCGTCCGCTTGGAGTAGCGCGGGAAGCTGATGCCGATGAACACGTCCTCCGGCCCGATGCGCATGATCTGCTCGAACATCTCGCTGCGGGAGGTGGTGTTGATGAGGCGGACGTTCGGGAAGATGTGGTTGAAGTAGAAGCTCAAAAACTGCGCGAGCGCCGACGAGGAGCGCACGCCGATGATATAGATGCTCTTCGCCGCGCAGATGCAGCCGACCGCCGACTCGAAATCGGCGCGGCTCGTCTCCTCGAGGGTGCGGCGGATCTTTTCGATGTCCTTGCCGAGCACCTTGGCGAGCACGTCGGCGTTTTCGAGCTGGTCGCTCGTCACGTCCATCCGCTGCACGGTGGTCAGCTTGTTGCGGATGAGCTCCTGGAGCGCCCTCTGCAGCTCGGGGTAGCCCGCGAAGCCCACCTCCGACGCGAAGCGCACGACGGTCGATTCGCTCACCCCCACCGTGCTGCCCAGCTTGCTGGCGGTCATGAACGCCGCCTTGTCAAAATGGTTGATCATGTAGTTGGCGATCAGCCGCTGCCCCTTGGAAAACTGCGGGGTCATTTTGCCGATGAGCGCCAATAAATCCTGGCCCATATCCGATCCTTTCCTTCTGCATCCTGCAAAACGCAAGGTGATCCTCTTTCAGCTTTCTATCATAGCGGAATTCCGCCGGAAAATCAAGCGCGTTCGGATAAAATGGCAGAAAAAATGCAGGACTTTTTGCAAAGTCCTGCATTTCGGGGCGGATTATTTGGCAATTTGTGTAACGGCGATGGCGTCGAGGATCGTTTTTTCCTTGGCGAGCTGGCCGTACTTGTTGACCTCGGTCTTGTCCTTGGGGCCGTGGGTCACGCAGGCCGCGCCGCCAATGCAGCCGCCCACGCAGGCCATGCCCTCGATGAAGTTGTTGGGCAGCAGGTTTTTGTTCGCCTTGAGCAGCGCGATCCTGCACTCCTCGATGCCGTCGCAGGCGATCGGGTTCGCCTTGAACTGGTCCTCCGGGATGCCGTGCTCCTTGAGCGCCTCGGCCACCGCGTCGGAGAGGCCGCCGCTGCGCGCGAAGATGCGCCCGTAGTAGGAGGCGTTGTCGAGCAGGCTCTCCTCGAGGTTCTCGACGTTCACCTCGCGCGCGTCGAAGAGGGCCTGGAGCTCCTCAAAGGTGATGACGCAGTCGATGCCGGTGATATGCTCCTGCTGGAACTCCATCTTCTTGGCGGTGCAGGGGCCGACGAAGACGCACTTCGCGGTGGGGTCGGTCCGCTTGATGAACCGCGCGACCGCCTCCATCGGGGAGGGGTTGTGGGAGATCTTGTCCACAAGCCCCGGGAAGGCGCTCTTAATGTAGGCGACGAACGCCGGACAGCAGGAGCTGGTCAAAAAGCCCTTCTCAACGAGCTCCGCGGCCTCCGCGTAGGCCACCATGTCCGCGCCGAGCGCCGCCTCGATGACGCTGTGGAAACCGATCTTCCGAAGCCCCGTCACGACCTGCCCGGTCTTGGCGTAGCTGAACTGGGAGGAGATCGACGGCGCCACGACCGCGTAGACCTTGTATTTCGTGTTGTTCTCGCTCTCCCGCATGATCGTCAGCGCGTCGAGCAGAAACGACTTGTCGACGATCGCGCCGAACGGACACTGGTAGACGCAGGCGCCGCAGGAGATGCACTTGTCGTTGTCGATCTTCGCGGAGTTGTCCCGGTGCATGCTGATCGCGCCGATTTTGCAGGCGTTCTCGCACGGGCGGGTGTACTTCATGATCGCGGTGTAGGGGCAGGCGGTCGCGCACTTGCCGCACTCAATGCACTTCTCCTGGTTGATGCGCGCCTTGCCGTCGCGCACCTCGATCGCGCCCGTCGGGCAGGCGTGCTCGCAGCGGTGCGCGATGCACCCGCGGCAGGCCGAGCCCACGTGGTAGCGGTTGACCGTGCACTCGTCGCAGGCGATGCGCAGCACCTCGATGACGTTGGCGTTCTCCTTGTCGCCGCCCATCGCCATGCGGACCCGCTCGGTGATGATCGCGCGCTCCTTGTAGACGCAGCAGCGCGTCGTCGGCTTGGGGCCGGGGGCGATGTCCATCGGGATGTCCCGGTAGGCGCTCTCGAGCGTCCCCTGGTCGAAGTGCTCGACGACCCCCTTGAGGACCTTGTATTTCAGCATCTGGACGTTGGTGTCGAAATTGCGTTCGGTAATTTGCATCTGTTACCCTCCATTGACGCGGCTGGCCGCGGGTTTGGTCATCTAGTAGTAGCTCACCTTTACCGTCTTGCCCATCAGCTCGAGGTATTTGGCGAGGTCTTCGATCAGCCGCAGCTTGATCGAAAGATCGATCGGCATATCCGGGTTCTGGTGGGCCGGGTTCATCGCCCGCCCCACGAAGAGGTTCACGTCGGTCGCGCTCTCAAAGAGCATCTGCGCGATCAGCGAGGCGCCGTCCTTCTTGCCAATCCATTCGCTGTAGGTGTCGGTGCCCGACGAATACCGCCGCGCGAGCTCGACGACGTGCTTCATCGTGAGCACCCCCTCGGTGCACAGGTCCACGCCCTCGATAAAGCCGATCGGCGGGATCTCGGGGTCGAGGTAGTCGAGGCAGGTCCTGACGGAAGTGTGCAGGTATTTGGCCACGATCGTGGAGGTCGTGCCCCCGCAGACGATCGTCTTGCCCCCCTGCCCGAAGAAGAGCCGCATGATCTTTTCGTCGTCCTCCGGGTTGACCGGCGGGCCGATCATCAGGTTGACGAGCTGGCGCTCGCGGATGCGCAGCGCGGCCACCGTCGTGTCGTCGCCCGGCTTTCCCATATAGAGGTCGCGGCAGGCGTCGCTCACGAGCCCCGCCACCGCCTTGGCCGACATGGCCGCGTTGTAGTGGGCCTCGAGGTATTCGACGACGTTCGGCCGCTCCCAGCCGAAGTTGAGCGACTGGCCCACCCCCGCGTGGATGACGCCGTCGCTCATCGCGACGAACACGTCCCCCAGGCGCGCGGGGAAGCGGGATTCGTAGATCTTCTTGCCCGCGATCGTCTTCTCGGTCCGCTCGTAGTCGACGCTTCTGCCGTCCCGCAGCATGATCACGTCGGGGTTGTCGTACTGGATGAGGGAGACCTCGTCCCCGTGCACCTTGATCACCGTGAAGGTCGCGTAGGCCACCTGGCGCACCGAGCAGACGGGCAGCGTCTGCGCGATCGTCGTCACGCAGTCCTCCACCGTCATGTCGCTGTCCATCATCGTTGCGATGATCTTGGAGGTGAGGGTCGAGAGGATGTTCGCCTTGACGCCGCTGCCCAGCCCGTCGGCCAGCACCATCGTGAAGTCGCCGCTCGGGTTGTTCTTCACCTCGACGCGGTCGCCGCACAGCTGCTCGCCGTACTTGTTGAGGCTGATATAGCCGTTCTCCATAAACAGTTTTTCCATGGCTACTCGTCCTCCGAGAGCACGGTGTTCTTGATCTTGGTCAGCGCGATCTTCGTCTCGGCGGTCGTCTCGCCCAGCAGCGACGCGATGTCCTGGACGATGCGCATCTGCTTTTCGATCACCTTGTCGGTGATGTCGATCGTCTGGGCGCGGCGCTCGATGTACTTCTCCCTGCGCGCCTGCTCCGCCGTGATGTCCTTGAAGATGCCGAACAGGCAGTGGTGGTCCGCGTCGCGTACCACCGTCAGCTCGACGTGCTTGTCGAGGTCCGCCAGGTACATCTTCTTATCGATCACATCGTTGCCCGTCTCAAGCACATCCTGGAAATCGGTCGGGTCGATCAGGTCGATCACGTCCCTGCCGATCGCGTCCTTCGACTTGGGGATGTTGAAAAGGTGGCAGGCGGACATGTTCATCCGCTGGACGGTCAGCCGGTCGTCGAGCACCAGGATCGCGTTGGGAGACACCGCGAACACGTTGTTCGAGAAGCTCTCCGCGTTCTCCAGCAGGTAGGGCAGGCACATCGTGATGTCCGCCTTGCCGTTGTAGACCGCCTTGGCCTTGTCGCGGCAGGTCGGGTAGCCGCAGGAGCCGCAGTTGAGCTCGTCCTCCGGCTTGGTTTTGCCCATGCGCGCGAGGATGTCGGTGATCGCCGCCGCGGGCGGGTCGGGCTCGTGCACGAACTCGTTGGGGATGTGGCGCGCGAGGCCGAAATTGCAGGCGATGTCGAAGTCGGGCTTTTTGTCCTCGTCCGGCTGGGCGAACTCGTCCACCCGCACCCGGCTGTCGAGCAGGTTCTCCTGGTAGGCGCGCGCCGCGGGCCCGTTGATGCAGCTGCCCTCGCAGGCGCTCATCTCGACGAAGTACCCCTTGAGGCCGCCGCGCTCGATCGCCTCGATCGCGCGTACGCAGTTTTCCACCCCGTCGACCGCGATGTACTTGTAGCCGGTGCCGCGCGTGTGCATGCACTCGATGATGCCGCCCGTGCGCGGGAAGAAGCGGGAGGCGCGTCCCTCGCTCTCCGCCACCGGGGCGGGCGCGACCTCGATATGCCGCATCTGGAACCACTGCACGAGCTCGTCGAAGGTGAGCACGCAGTCTATGTAGCCGGGGACCTTCTGCATCTCGTCCTTTTTGGAGATGCAGGGGCCGATGAAGACGACGTAGGCGTCGGGGTATTCCTCCTTGATGAGCTTCGCGCTGGCCATCATCGGGGAGATCACCGGCGCGATGCAGGGGATGACCGCCGGGAAATACTTCTGGATGAGGGTGACGACCGTATGGCAGCAGGAGGAGATGATGACCTCCTGCTTGTGATCGCGGATGAGGTTTTCATATTCGCTCTTGACGATATAGGCGCCCTCGGCGGTCTCCCGCGCGGCGAACAGCCCGAGCTTTTTGAGGCAGCCCTCCATCTCCCCGATCCCCGAGACGGGGAACTCGCTGATAAACGAGGGGGCGAGCGTCGCGATGACCCGCTTGCCGGAGCCCACCGCCCCGATCACCTCGGTCAGGTCGCTGCGCACGCGCTTCGCGTTCTGCGGGCAGACGACGACGCACCGCCCGCACAGGATGCACTCCTCCGGGATGATCTTCGCCTGGTTGTCGGCGAAACGGATCGATTTGACCGGGCAGGAGCGGATGCACTTGTGGCAGTTTTTACAGTTGGCCTTCTTGAGGCTCAGTACGTCGGTCATTGCGGCTGCAGCTCCTTCACGACCTTATCAATGAAAATTTCCCGGGCGTTGTCGGTGTTGAGCCCAGTGACGATTTCGTCGTTCACCTTGATCGTCACGCCGTGCTGGCAGTGGCCGAGGCAGAAGGACGCGTTCAGGCTCACCTGGTCCTCCAGCTTGTATTCCGCGATCAGCTCCTTGAACGCGTTGATGATGTTGTAAGAGCCTTTGAGATGGCACGAGCTTCCGATGCAGACGTAAATTTCCATGTCGTTTCCTCCGGTTCTTGTTTTCCCGGAGGGGCCGCGGTTTCGTTCCCCTTTTCCCGCGCGACGGCCCCATCCGTTTTCTTTCTATAAGGATACTACATTTCGGTTTCTTTTTCAATGTGTTAATTCTTTAACAATATGTAAAATCCTCCGCTCTTTTTGTCATTTCATCCAAATCCTCACGTTTTCAGCAGTTTGCGCCGTTCCCTGTAGTCGGGCATCCATTTTGCCATCTCCGCGTGGAACCCCGCCTGGTGGTCGGGGTGCAGGAAGTGCACGTATTCGTGCAGCACCACGTATTCCACCGCCGCGCGCGGCTTTCCCATCAGCTGCTTGTTGAGGGTGATGCGGTTCTTCGCCGGGCAGCACACCCCCCAGCGGCTCTTCATCCACCGCACCCGCAGCTCGGGCTTTTCCGGCAGCAGGCGCGCGAAGAGCGGATAGATCCGGTCGCTCACCTCCGTGAACGCCTCGAGACATTCCGCGTCGGTGTACGCCTCCCGCGCCGCCTCGGCCTCCCCCGCATGCGCCGCCAGGCGTTCCCGTGCCCGCGCGATCCACGCCGCGCGGCCCGCGACAAACCCGTCCACCTCGGAAAGCGGCGTGCGCCGGGGCGCGGAAACATGCACCGTCCCGTCGGCGCGCACCCGCAGATTGAGGTTTTTGACCGCCTTCCGGGTCAGCTCGTATTCCACGCCGCCCGCCGTCCGCGTCATCCCTTCCCCTCCTAATTCAGCGTGCGGAAGCCGTACTCCTCGATCGGATCGAGCTTTTGCACCGTCAGGTTTTGCACCTCGCTGTAATGGCTGCCGCGCCGCACCGCCGCCGTAAACGCCTCCACCGCGTCGGGCGCGCCCTGCACCTCCATGTCCACCGCGCCGTCCTCCCGGTTGCGCACCCAGCCGGTGAGCCCCAGCCCCCGCGCCGTATAGCTGACATAGTAGCGGAAGCCCACCCCCTGCACATAGCCCTCGGCCAGCAGGTAAAGCCTCATCTTTTTCGCCACGGGCGTCTCCCCCTTTCCGGTGATCTCCATCGATTTTACCGCAAACGGACGATATTGTCGAGAGTCTGGCGGCCGCCGGCGGTTTTGGATTTTTTGCCCTGCGGGCGGCGGCGCTTTACGGGAATTGCCGCTTTCCAAGCGGCAAGAATCACTTGCGCGTTCCGCCGCGCGCCTCGGGTTCCTTTTCGGACGGACGAAAAGGAACCAAAAGTCCGCCTAAGAACCCTCCGCCTTGGGCGGCCTGCCCGGGCATAGATGCGCTCCTCGCCTGCGGCGAG